>DOWQ01000063.1 GCA_003519485.1 Streptomyces sp.
CCGTTGACCCGCCGCCGGCAGCGCTCCTCGATGATCCCGAGATAGCGGTCGCGGTCCGCGGGTTCCACGCCCCAGGCGTCGAGGCCGGCCGCCGCCAAGGGCAGCAGTTCCTCCCGTACGAGGCGGACGGCGGGCACCTCGGCCACCCCGCCGGAGCGGCCGGGGCGCGGCCAGCGCAGCGTGGCGTCGATGCCGTGACGGCAGGCCGTGTCGAAATTGGCCGCGGCCTCGGCGAAGGTCAGCCGGGACCACACCGGGCGGTGTTCCTCCGCGAGGGCGCGGACGAGCCCGTAGTAGAACGCGGCGTTGGCGATGACGTCGTCGACGGTCGGTCCGGCGGGCAGCACCCGGTTCTCCACCCGCAGGTGGGGGCTGCCGTCGGCGACCCCGTAGACGGGGCGGTTCCAGCGGTAGACGGTGCCGTTGTGCAGCGCCAGCTCCTGGAGGCCGGGCACGCCGCCCCCGTCGAGGACCTCCAGCGGCTCCTCCTCGTCACAGATGGGGAGGAGGGCGGGGAAGTACCGCAGGTTCTCCTCGAAGAGGTCGTATGCAGAATCGATCCAGCGCTCGCCGAACCAGGTGCGGGGCCGTACGCCCTGGGCCTTGAGCTCGGGCGCCCGGGTGTCGGTGGACTGCTGGAAGAGCGGCGGCCGGGACTCCCGCCACAGCTCCCGGCCGAACAGGAAGGGCGAGTTGGCGCCCAGGGCGATCTGCACGGCGGTCACCGCCTGTGCCGCGTTCCAGACCGCGGCGAACCGGCCCGGCGTCACCTGGAGGTGCAACTGCACCGAGGTGCAGGCGGCCTCGGGGGCGATCGAGGCGCTGGTGTAGGTGAGCCGCTCGACGCCCTCGATGTCGAGTGTCAGGTTCTCGCCGCGGGCCGCGAGAATCTGATTATTGAGGAGCATGTAGCGGTCGACGTCGGAAAGATTCGCGGAGACCAGGTCCGGTCCGGTGAGGGTCGGAAGAATTCCGATCATCACGATCCCGGCGTCCACTTCCCGGGCTTTGCGATCGGCATATGCAAGAGCGGTCCGGATCTCTTCGGCGAGCTGGTCGAGAACCCGGCCGGACAGCCGGTGCGGCACGATATTGACTTCGAGATTGAACTGGCCCAACTCCGTCTGGAAATCTCCACTCGAGATGCGCTCCAGCACTTCCGCATTCATCATCCGCGGCATCCCGTCGGCTCCCACGAGATTCAGTTCGATCTCCAACCCCATCAGATTCTTGGGGCGGTCGAACCGCTTCTCCTCCAGCAGCCGCCCCAGGCCCTCGAGGCACCGGTGCAGCTTGCTGCGGTAGCGCAGCGGATCCGAGAGGTCGAATCCGCCGGCCGCAACCTTCTCACCCATCGAAGGGTCCCTCCTCGAGTGACCGTGCACGGATGATGCCCGGCGGGCTGATCCGTAACGCCCCGGCGGACACCATCTGCCCGCTAGGCTGTCCGCTACACGCCCGGGGGCACATTCCGTCGGCATAAAGGCACCTCACCGGCCACCGAACAAGCTATGGTGAAAAACACCGACGAGTTTCGGCCGTCCCCGTTCCGCTTATAACACGAGGTCGCCACCTCCGCGAGCGGACAGAATGGGCCGAAGCCCCCACCCGGTACGGACCGAATACAGCCTTGCCCGCAATGCGCACGTCGGCTAGTCGAAACACCGAGTGAACGCGGGTCGTATAAACTTCGGGGTAGGCGGGCAGAGAGTACGCGTCGCCGGCATTCGATCCCCGGCCCCTCCCTCGCCCTGCCACGCTGACATTGCCGTCCGCACCCGCCCAGCACCACCCGTGTCTCCGAAGTGAGAGGCGACCCACCATGCCGCTGCTTGCACCCCAGGCACCCAAGCCCGCTCTGCGCAGCGCCCGCGCGGCCCTCGGTTCCCCTACCGCGGTCCGCGAGGCCTGCACACCGGCGCTCCGCTCGCACCCGGGCCCACTGAGCCCGGAACTGCCGCTGCCTGTTCACGTCCTGGACCGGATCACCCGGCAGGACGGCCCACCGCTCGCCCGGCTGACCGGATGGCGCTTCCTTATCCGGGGCGGTGACCGTACGGTCGCAGCGGCCGAGACCATGCTGACCCCGGACGGCTGGGCCTTCTCGCACTTCTTCGAGGGCCCGTACATCACCTCGACCGAGTTGGCGCTGCGCCAGGCCGAGGCACTGCCCGGGCCGTACCAGCCCCGCCTGCTGTCCGTACCGGAGCTGTACATGCTCACGTTGTGGCTGCACGGGGACACCACCGCGGACCCTGCCGAGGGACAGCCCGCGCCGACGGATCTGCTGGTTCCGCTGGCGCCGGCTCCGCCGGGCATCGCGGCTCACCGGCCGTACCGGGTCGCGGACCTGCTGCCGGTTCTCACCCTGCGGCTCGGGCCCGTCCCGCTGCTGGGCACCACGGCCTGACGAGCCGCCCCGCCCGGTATCCGAATCCGCCCCGCGGCCTGCCGGCCGCGGGGCGCACTGCTGTCCCGGTCACTCTTCGGTCACTCTTTTGGACTAGTCCTCCTCGGCCATGCCGAACCACCCGAAGAGGGGGCACCATGAGCGGCAACCGTCCGCCGGAGTGGTGCGTCATCACCCATGGAGGAGACGTGCAGCCATATCCCTGCGGAATCACTCCCCGCAGGGCAACACTGGACCGACCGACTGATACGGGGGCGGCCATGGACTCCACATCCAGCCGCAGGACACGGACACTCACCACACCACAGCGAAAGATCCCCTCCATGTGCCAGCACAAGCCACCATGCCCGACAGCCGACTCCGCCGACCGGCAGGCCGCCCAGCCGGTGGCTCACCACCCCGAACAGGGCTGGAGCCTGCTGTGCAACGGCGTCCTCCTCTTCGAGGACACCGGTGAGCTGCTGCCGGACGGACAGATCATCGGCCCGCAGCGGCCACTGGGCATCGAACACGTGACGGCCGCCGCCTGACGGCGGCCGCCCGACGGCCGCGGCGGCGTACGCCGCGCGGACAGCACAGGGCCGGCCCGGCAGTCCGCCGGACCGGCCCGGACTCACTGCGCCCCGGAACCGCGGCGGCTCAGGAGTCGTACTCCTCCATCGGCGGACAGGAGCAGACCAGGTTCCGGTCGCCGAACGCTCCGTCCACGCGCCGCACCGGCGGCCAGTACTTGTCCGACGCCGTGACACCGGCCGGGAAGGCCGCCGTCGCCCGGGTGTAGGCGTGCTCCCAGTCCCCCGCCAGCACCGCCGCGGTGTGCGGGGCGTTGCGCAGCGGATTGTCCTCGGCGGGCCACTCGCCCGAGGCCACCAGTTCGATCTCCGTACGGATCTCGATCATGGCATCGCAGAAGCGGTCCAGCTCGGCGAGGTCTTCGCTCTCGGTCGGCTCGATCATCAGCGTCCCGGCCACCGGGAACGACATGGTCGGCGCGTGGAAGCCGTAGTCGATGAGCCGCTTCGCCACATCGTCGACCGTCACACCCGTCGCCTTGGTCAGCGGCCGCAGGTCGATGATGCACTCGTGCGCGACCAGGTCGTGCGGACCCGTGTAGAGCACCGGGAAGTGCGGCTCCAGCCGCTTGGCGATGTAGTTGGCGCTCAGCACCGCCACCTGGGTGGCCCGCCGCAGCCCCTCCGCGCCCATCAGCCGGACGTACGCCCAGGAGATGGGCAGGATGCCCGCCGAGCCCCAGGGAGCGGCGGACAGCGGCCCCACCCCGGTCTCGGGGCCGGCGGTCGGCTGGAGCGGGTGGTTCGGCAGATACGGCGCGAGGTGCGCGCGCACCCCGACCGGGCCGACGCCCGGGCCGCCGCCGCCGTGCGGGATGCAGAACGTCTTGTGCAGGTTGAGGTGCGAGACATCGCCGCCGAACTTGCCGGGCTCGGCGAGGCCGACCAGCGCGTTGAGGTTGGCGCCGTCGACGTACACCTGGCCGCCCGCGTCGTGCACGGCGGCGCAGATCTCACTGATGTGCTCCTCGAACACTCCGTGCGTGGACGGGTAGGTCACCATCAGCACGGCCAGCTGCTCGCCGTGGATCTCGATCTTGGCGCGCAGGTCGTCGGTGTCGACCTCGCCGTTTTCACTGCCGGTCTTCACCACGACGACCCGCATGCCCGCCATCACGGCGCTGGCCGCGTTGGTGCCGTGCGCGGAGGAGGGGATCAGGCAGACGGTGCGCTGGTCGTCGCCGTTCGCCCGGTGGTACGCCCGTACGGCCAGCAGGCCGGCCAGCTCGCCCTGCGAACCCGCGTTCGGCTGGAGGGAGACCTTGTCGTAGCCCGTGACGGTCTCGAGGCGCTGCTCCAGCTCCCGGATGAGGGTCAGGTAGCCCTGCGCCTGCTCGATGGGGGCGAAGGGGTGCAGCGCGCCG
>DOWQ01000733.1 GCA_003519485.1 Streptomyces sp.
GGGCGGCAGCCGGCCCCGTACGGGAACGGGCCCCGTACGGCAGCCCGGCCCGCGCGGGCGTCACTGTCCGCGCTGCGACTCCGGCCGTTCCCGCCGGTCCCCGCGGTCGGACTCCCCCGGCTCCAGCGGCGGGCTGAGCAGCCCGCAGTTGGGGGTGCACTGCGGGTGCGCCACCTCCTCGCCCCCCTCCTCGGCCGCCCCTGCCAGCCGGCCGGAGAGCAGCGAGAACCAGGCGATCAGCGCACCGAGCACCATCAGCCCGGCACAGAGCAGGACAGCCGTGCCGAAGGCCCGGTCCATCGCCTGCGGCGAGCGGTACTCGTCGGTGGACAGACCGATCGCCAGCGGCAGCGCCGCGACCGCGATGAGCTGCGCGATCCTCGCCGCCGCGTTGTTGACGCCGCTGGCGATGCCGGCCCGGGCGACATCGACGGAGGCCAGCACGGTCGCCGTCAGCGGGGCCACGAAGATGCTCATCCCGAGGCCCTGTACGAAGACGCCCGGGAACACGTCCGCCCAGTAGGAGCTGCCGGGGTGGACCCGGTGCAGCAGGACCAGACCGGCGGCCGCGATCAGCGGGCCAACCGTCAGCGGCAGCCGGGGCCCGATGCGCTGAGCCAGCTCGCCGGCCGGTCCGGACAGCGCGATCATCAGCAACGTGACGGGCAGCGCGGCCACCCCGGCGGCCAGCGCGTCGTAACCGAGCCCGTTCTGCAGCTGAGTGGGCAGCAGGAAGAACACCCCGCCGATCGCCGCGTACAGGCACAGCGTCACCAGGTTGACGGTGGTGAACTGCCCGGACGCGAAGATCTCCAGCGGGAGCATCGGATGCGCGGCACGCCGCTCGCGCCATACGAACAACAGGCCGAAAACCACGCCCGCCACCGCGGTGGCGGCCAGGGTGTACCCCGCGACGCCCCCGGAGGCGTCGATCAGCGCATAGGTGACCGCCGCGAGGGAGAGCGCGGCCAGCGCGGCACCCGGGATGTCGAACCGGCCCGACGCGCGCCAGTTCCGGCTCTCCGGCACCTTGCGGGCCAGGAGCAGGACGACGGCGGCGATCGGCACATTGATGTAGAAGATCCAGCGCCAGCCGGGCCCGTCCACGAGCCAGCCGCCGAGGAACGGGCCGATCGCGATGGCCACCCCGCCGAGACCGGACCACAGCCCGACCGCCCGCGCCCGGTCGTCCGGGTGGAAGGACGCCTGGATCAGCGCCAGTGAACCGGGCGTCAGCAGCGCCCCGCCGATGCCCTGGAGGGCCCGCGCGGCGATCAGCGTGCTGTCCGTGGGCGCGATTCCGCACAGCACCGACGCCGCCGTGAACCAGACGACGCCCCAGACGAAAACGCGCCGCCGCCCGTAGCGGTCGCCGAGGCCGCCACCGAGCAGGATCAGCCCGGCGAGCGCCAGCATGTAGGCGTTGACCGTCCATTGCAGGGCGGACAGCGGTACGTCGAGGTCGGCGCCGATCCGCGGCAGGGCCACGGTGACGATCGTGCCGTCCAGCATCGCCATGCCGGAGGCGAGCACAGCGCAGGCCAGCACCCGCCGCCCGGCCGGCGACGCGGGGCGCAGGTTTCCGGTCCCGGTCACAGGGCGCTCCTGTCGCGCGAGGTCGTGGCAGTGGCTGTGGCTGCTGCTTCGGCTGTGCGAGGCAGTTGCGTGCGGCGAGGGCCCGGCGGTCGCGTACGGCCGGCTCCGCGTACCGCGCGGTCCACTCCTCGCATCCTGGGGAGCCACGCCCGTCAGCCGAGCCAGCCGGGCCGTACCAGCCCCGACTCGTACGCCAGGACGACGAGCTGCGCGCGGTCGCGAGCGCCGAGCTTGACCATGGCCCGGCTGACATGGGTCTTCGCTGTCAGCGGGCTGACGACGAGCCGCCGGGCGATCTCGTCGTTCGACAGGCCGATGCCGGCCAGCGCCATCACCTCGCGCTCACGTTCGGTCAGCTCGGCCAGTCCGGCGACCGCCGCGGGTTCCTTGGAGCGGGCCGCGAACTCGGCGATGAGCCGCCGGGTGACGCCCGGGGACAGCAGTGCGTCCCCCGCCACCACGGCCCGTACGGCCCGCAGCAGCTCCTCCGGCTCGGTGTCCTTGACCAGGAATCCGGAGGCTCCGGAGCGGATCGCCTCGAACACGTACTCGTCGAGTTCGAAGGTGGTGAGCATGACGACCTTGACGTCGGCGAGCTCGCGGGCCTCGGTGACGCGGCGGGTGGCGGCCAGGCCGTCGACCCGCGGCATCCGGATGTCCATCAGCACGACGTCCGGGCGCAGCTCATGGATCAGCGCGAGGGCCTCCTCGCCGTCCGCCGCCTCGCCCGCGACCTCGATGTCCGGCTGGGCGTTCAGCAGCGCGCGGAAGCCCGCGCGGACCAGCAGCTGGTCGTCGGCGAGCAGTACGCGGATCACGGCTTCTCCTTCGGCGGGTGCGGCGGGACGGGGCTGGTCCCCGTGGCCGGCCGTGGGCGCGCGTCCGGCCGGGAGGCGGCGGCCGGCCCGGGGCCCGCGGCC
>DOWQ01000368.1:0-583 GCA_003519485.1 Streptomyces sp.
GCGTGCCCCAGCCCCAGCTCCGCCAGCAGGATGGCCGTGTCCCAGTCGGCGACGCCGGTCGTGGCGGCGGGGTGGACGCCGAGGCCGGGGAGCTGGCTCTCCAGGCGCGAGCGGGAGGTCGAGTCCTCGGGCAGCCGGATCTGGTGGATCCGGGTGAGATCGGCCGGCTCGATGCGGACCTTCGCGGCGAGCGGGTCGTCGGCGCGGACCGCCAGCACCCAGGGGAGCTCGGTGACGGGCCGCTGTTCGATACCGCGCACCGGGGCGCCGATCGTGATCCACGCCAGGTCGGCGTCGTCCGCGGCGAGCGCGGCGAAGCAGCCCCGGCTGGAGTTCTCGGTCTGGAATTCCAGGCTCACCCGGGGGAACCGCTCCCGGAACGCGACGACCGCATCGGCCATGAAGTGCCGGACCGTGGTCGCGCCCGTGGTGATCCGTACCGAGCCGGCCGCGCCGTCCCGGAGGTCGCGGAGCCGGCGGACCGCGAGGTCGATGCCGCCGAGCCCCTCGGCGGCCGCCGCCTGCAGGATGCGCCCCGCGTGGGTGGGCGTCACCCCGCGCGGGCGGCGCTCGAGCAGGCCGA
>DOWQ01000368.1:674-6931 GCA_003519485.1 Streptomyces sp.
CCTAGAAAACCCGAGGATTGACTTGCAATTCCGGCCGGGCGACTCTGGTGGCACGGAACCATGGGCGGCAACCCGCTCCTGCCGCGCAGACCGTTCCCCGACAGCTGCGACGGCCGCGGGGACGGGTGCCGACCCTCCGCAGAGGCAGGGAAAGGGATCGCCATGCCCGCACCAGCCGGTGCCGCCATCGCTGTCGGCCTGCTGCGCGCCCTCGGCGCCGACTCCCTCGACCATCCCGGCGGCTCCCTGCTGGCCCATGTGCAGCGGGTGCGGGAGCAGCTCGGCCAGTGGAACGCCCGGCCCGCCCTCCAGCTCGCCGGGCTGTGCCACACCTGCTACGGAACGGACGGCTCCGCCGCCGTCCTCCTCCCGCTGGACCGCCGCGCGCAACTCGCGGCCACCATCGGAGCCGAGGCCGAGCGGCTGGTGTACTTCTACGCGAGCTGCGATCGTCGGGCCTCGTATCCGGCGCTGGCCGAGCCGGGGTCCGTCTTCCACGACCGGTTCTCGGGCAGCACCTTCGTGCCGACCGTGCGGCAGCGCCGGGACTTCGCCGAGCTGACCGCCGCCAACGAGCTGGACATCGCGCGGGTGAACCCGGGCTTTCGCACCCGGTGGGGGCAGGATTTGGCCGCCCTCTTCACCCGGCTCCGCCCGCTGCTGAGCGAGCACGCCTGGCAGGAGTGCCGCACGGTGCTGGGCTGAGTGCTGGGCTGACCGCGCTGCACCGCACCGCGCCCAGGACGACAGCGACGGCGGCGGAACACCGCGCGTCATCCCTGTAGCCGCCGCACGAGGCGGCCCGTCCCTCCCGGGCCGGGCCGCCTCTGCCGCGGTGGTGCGAGAACCCGCGCGGCACCCCCGTACGCACCCCGCCGCGCCCTCCCCGCCGCGCCCTCCCCGCAGCGATCAGAGAGCCATCGCCGTGAGGGAACGATTCAGCCCCAGATGTCGGCTGCCCACTCCGGGTGGTCCACGAACGGGTTCCGGTTGTGCTGGAAGTCGTCGTATATCACCTGGTTGCGGTTCTGCTCGAAGGCGTCCGGCGGGTCCTGGGTGTTCCACTCCTTCAGCACCGACATCCGGCCCAGGTACGGGTTGGAGCCGTTGCCGACCTGGTCGTTGAGCTCGAGGTCGGCGAATCCGTCATTGCCCTCGTAGCGCACCGCCATGTAGAAGACCATCCGGGCGACGTCGCCCTTGACCTCGTCGCGGGGCTCCCAGGAGTCGCTGTCGGTGTAGTTGCCGGGCGCCTCCCCGACCTCCGAGCCGCCCGCGTCGAAATCCTTGTTGCCGCGGGTGCTGTTGACGGTGACGTCGGTCGGGCGCAGATGGTGGATGTCGGTGCCCGGTCCGGTCTCGGTGCCGAAGTCGCCGTGCGACTTGGCCCAGACGTGCTCCCGGTTCCACTGGTCGGGGTCGCCGCCGTTGTCGGCCTTGCTCTGGGAGCGGCCGCTGTAGAGGAGGACGACGTTGGCCGGGTTGCCCGGGTCCTCGTCGGTGGCCTTGAGCGCGTCCCAGACCTGGGAGTACGACAGCTTCGACTGTTCGCTGACGATGCCGTGGAGCGCGTCCTTCAGCTCCTGGCCGGTCTTCCCGAGCGCGTCCTGGTAGTAGGTGTCGTCGTACGCGGTGACCGCGGCCGCCGGCGCGGAACCGGGGTGAGCGCCTGCCGCCGCGTCCGGTACGGCCGTCGCACCCGCCGTCTGCGTGGCGGCCACCGCCACCGACAGGCCGCTTATCAGCAGGGCCAAGTGCTTCCAGCGAGTGACTCGTGTGGGGGGCATGAGGGTCCTCTCCGAAGCCGGTGCCGGCTGAACTCCGCTCCTGACGACGCGCGTAGACAACCGCCACGACCGAACTTCCGTTCGGCTGGGGAGAGTCTTCCCGCCCGGAAACGCCACGGTGTGAACAGAACGGAGGAGTCCGGTGAAGAACCCTCACGCGCACCCGGACGAACGGGGTGGGAACGACCCGTCCGGCACCTGGCCAGGGCAATGGGGCATACCGCCGCAAGTCCAGTGCGTTCCTGGTGGGATGGCGGGGCGGACAGTATTGTCCGAGCGGACGGGAGCAGCCCGTCGGGTGGAGGGTGGGGGTTGTGGACGACGTCATAGGTGTGCCCGGTCCCCGTCCGGTTCCGGGCGGGGCCGGCGGAGTGACCACGGACATGCTCGGCACGGCGGGCGCGGCCCGGCCGCGCTGGCGCGGCGACCCCGAGTCCTTGCTGCTGGTGGAGGACGACGCCGGGGACGCGCTGCTGGTCGAGGAGCTGCTCGCGGACAGCGACATCCGCACCGAGCTGACCTGGGTGCGCTCCCTCGGCGAGGCGAAGGAGCTGCTGGCCGATTCCGGTGTGCCCAGTTGCATCCTGCTCGACCTGCACCTGCCGGACGCCGCCGGCCTCGACGCCGTCACCCAGGTCCTCGGTGCGGCACCGGACACCGCGGTCGTGGTTCTCACCGGGCGCTCGGAGGACGAGGCGGGCCTGGCCGCGGTGGCCGCGGGGGCGCAGGACTACCTCATCAAGGGACGGCTGGAGCCGCAGCTGTTCGGCCGGGCCATCCGGTACGCCGTACAGCGCAAGCAGGTCGAGCAGACCGCCGCCCAGTTGCAGACCGGCCGGCTGCGGGCGCAGGAGAACGCCCGCCTGGAGCGCGGCCTGCTGCCCACCCCGCTGCTGCACACCGACGGCCTGGTGGTGGCGGCCCGTTACGAGCCGGGCCGCGCCCAGGCGCTGCTCGGCGGGGACTTCTACGACGTGGTGCAGACCCCGGACGGCACCGTGCACGCCGTGATCGGTGACGTCTCCGGGCACGGCGCGGCCGCGGCCGCCCTGGGGGTGTGCCTGCGGGTCGCATGGCGCACCGCGGTGCTGTGCGGTGCCAAGGCGGGCGAGACGGCGCACCTCCTGGAGCGGATCACGGTGGCGGAGCGGCCGGACGTACGGATGTTCGTCACGGTCACCTCGCTCGTCCTGCCCGCCGACCGGCGCCGACTCCGGGTGGTACGGGCCGGGCATCCGGGGCTGCTGATCCGCTCCGGCGGCGAGGTGACGCGGGTGGAGCCGCCGGGCGGGCCGGCGCTGGGTATGATCCCCGGCGCGGCCGACTGGCCGGAAGCCGAGGTGCCACTGCCCGCGGGGGCGGAAGTGGTCATGTTCACCGACGGGTTGTTCGAGGGGCGGACCGGGCCCGGCTCGCAGCGCCTGGGCGAGGACGGGCTGCTCGAGCTGGCGGGCCGCCACGCCCGGCTGCCGGCCGCGGCCTTCGTGGACGCGCTGGTGGACGGGGCCGGGGCGGCCGCCGCCGACTACGGCGGCCTGGCCGATGACGTCGCGGTCGTGGACCTGGGATGGAAGCAGCCCCGGTGATGTCCGACTCCCCCTCCGCATCAGCCACCACAGCCACCACAGCCCGCGGCGGCCGTAGGGGCCGTACGGACCGGGCGGCCGGGGAGCGCGGACCGCGCCGACGGCTGACCGTGCAGAGCTGGTTCCAGCTGATCCTGTCCGTGATGCTGGTGTTCGTGCTCGGCTGCGCCGGCGTCGGCGCCCAGCTGCTGTCCAGCACCACGCACCATGCCGACGAGCTGGCGGAACGCATCCAGCCCGCCCGCATCGAGATGTACCGCCTGCAGAACGCCCTGCTCAACCAGGAGACCGGGGTCCGCGGCTTCGTGCTCACCAGGGACGAGCGCTTCCTCGATCCGTACACCCAGGGCCTCGCCGACGAGCGGGCGGCCGTCGAACGGTTGCGCGAGCTGGTCCGGACGGAGAAGGCGCTGGCCGCCGACCTCACCGCGATGGAGGGGCAGGCCGCGGCCTGGCGGCGCGCCCATGCCGACCCGCTCATCGACCGGGCCCGGGAGAGCGGTTCACGGCCGGGCGACAGGGCGCTGGACGAGAGCAAGCGCGCCTTCGACCGGCTGCGGGCGCTCTTCGGCGAGCAGACCCGGCACGTCGGTGAGGTACGGGACAGGGCGCGCGCCGAGCTCGCGGACATCCGCGCCACCCGCGACCTGGTGTTCGGCGTCATGACCGGCGCCTTCGTGGTCACGGCCGTCGCGCTGGCCGTCCTGCTGCGCCGTACGGTGGGGCGGTCGCTGCGCGCGCTGCGGACGTCGTCGCAGCGGGTCGCCGACGGGGACTTCGACCACCGCATCAGCGCGGCCGGCCCGGCCGACGTCCGGGCCGTGGCCCTGTCGGTGGAGAACATGCGCGACCGCATCGTGGCCGAGCTGTCCGCCTCCCGGTCGCGGGAGGCCCTCCTCCGGCGGCAGACCGGCGACCTCGACACGCAGGCGGCCGAGCTGCGCCGGTCCAATTCCGAGCTGGAGCAGTTCGCCTACGTCGCCTCGCACGACCTCCAGGAACCGCTGCGGAAGGTGGCCTCGTTCTGCCAGCTCCTGGAGAAGCGGTACGGCGAAGAGCTGGACGAGCGCGGCAAGCAGTACATCGGCTTCGCCGTGGACGGGGCGAAGCGGATGCAGATCCTGATCAACGACCTGCTGACGTTCTCCCGGGTCGGCCGTGCCACCGACGACCGGGCGCGCGCGTCACTGGACGACGCGCTGGAACGGGCGCTGGCCAACCTGTCGGCCGTGGTCGAGGAGTCCGGTGCGCGGATCGAACGACCGGAAAACCTTCCCGAGGTGACGGGGAACGCCACCACGCTGACGATGCTGTGGCAGAACCTGATCGGGAACGCCGTGAAGTTCCGGGCGCCCGACCGGGTTCCGCACGTGACCGTCGGCGTCGAGCCGGACCCGGACGGTGGGGAGCCGACGTTCTGTGTGACCGACAACGGCATCGGCATTCCGCCGGAGTTCAGCGAGAAGGTCTTCGTCATCTTCCAGCGGCTGCACAGCCGCGAGGCGTACGCGGGCACCGGCATCGGGCTGGCCCTCTGCAAGAAGATCGTCGAACATCACGGCGGCACGATCACCCTGGACACGGACCGGGCCGTGGGCGCCCGTATCTGCTTCACCCTGCCCGGCCCGGCCGCACCGCCCACCGGCACCGCCCCCGAGGGAGCAAGCGCATGAACGTCCCCTACCCGATCGAGGTCCTGCTGGTCGAGGACGACCCCGGCGACGTGCTGATGACCCGGGAGGCGTTCGAGGACAAGATCCGCAACACCCTGCATGTGGCCCGGGACGGCGAGGAGGCCCTGGACTTCCTCTACCGGCGCGGGGCCCACGCCGGCGCGCCGCGCCCCGACCTGGTGCTGCTGGACCTGAACCTGCCGAAGTACGACGGCCGCCAGGTCCTGGAGCGCATCAAGTCGGACCCGGACCTGTCGACCATCCCGGTCGTCATCCTGACCACCTCCTCGGCGGAGGAGGACATCCTGCGCAGCTACAAGCTGCACGCGAACGCGTACGTGACCAAGCCCGTCGATCTCGACCAGTTCGTCTCCGCCGTCCGGCAGATCGACGAATTCTTCCTCACGGTGGTCCGGCTTCCCCGCCGCTGACCGGAACCGGGGATCCGTACCGGGAGCGGACCGCCACCCCGGCCGGAGTGGGTGGCCTGGCGACGAGTGGCGCTGCGCGGCGGTCCGCGGGCGGGTCACTCCACCCGGAGGGCGGCTAGCTGCTGCTCGAAGGGGATCACGGCCTCCATCAGCTCCGCGGCTGCCCTGGGCTCGGCGACTGCCGCGGAGCCGGCCGGCCTTCCCGGGACCAGTCCGGCCAGCTCGTCCGCGGCACGGGTGACGCGGGCGGAGAGCCCGTCGGTGTGCGCGTCGCCGGAGCCCCAGTCCTCGGACGCGGCGAACACGGCGGTGGGCACCACGACCGCCCGCAGGTACGCGAACAGCGGGCGCAGCGCGTGCTCCAGGGCCAGCGAGTGGCGGGCCGTGCCGCCGGTCGCGGCGATGAGCACGGGCTTGCCGACGAGCGCGGTGTTGTCGAGGACGTCGAAGAAGGACTTGAACAGCCCGCTGTACGAGGCGGTGAAGATCGGTGTCACGGCGATCAGGCCGTCGGCCTCCGTGACCGCCTCGGTCGCTTCGCGCAGCGAGGCGCCGGGGAAGCCGGTGACCATGTTGTTGGCGATGTCGGTGGCCAGGTCGCGGAGTTCGATCACCCGCACCTCGACGGGCCGTCCCTCCTCCGCGAGCCGGCCCCGGGCCGCCTCTGCCAGCCGGTCGGCCAGCAGTCGCGTGGACGAGGGCCGGCTCAGTCCGGCCGACACGGCCACGAGCTGCAACGGCTTCATTTTCTCCCTCTCGGTCATTCCGTGCGGTGCCCTT
>DOWQ01000367.1 GCA_003519485.1 Streptomyces sp.
GCCACCCCGCCTCAGGAGAAGCCCGCACCGGCCGGCGCAGCGCTCGTGCCGGCCCGCGCCGCGGCCCCGGCGGCCCCCGCCACCCCTGTCCCCGCGTATTCCGAGGAGAACCACCGATGAACCACTCCGTGCGAGACGCCTGGGCGCAGGCGGGCCGCCGTCTGCTCGTCAAGGCGATCGAGGAGTTCGCGTACGAGGAACTGCTCGTCCCCGAGCCCGGTCCCGAGCCCGAGGCAGCAGCCGGGACCGGGCCGGCCGNNTCGGCCGACGGTACCGGTGCCGCGACCGCCGCGTACCGCCTCGGCTTCGGGGACGGCGTCCACTGGACGTTCCGCGCGGCCCGCGGCAGCTTCGGCACCTGGCGGCTCGACCCCTCCTCGGTCCGCCGGCACCCCGCGGCCGCCGAGGAGCCGGCGGGCCCCGAGCAGTTGCTGCTCGACGCCCGTCCGGTGCTGGGCTGGGACGGCCCGACCACCGCCGAGGTGCTGCGCGAACTCACCGCCACCCGGCGGGCCGACGCCCAGGCCGCCACCCGGGCCCGGCCCGCCTCCGAGCTCGCCGACCTGGACCACCTGGAGCTGGAGGCGTACCAGGACGGTCACCCGTGCATGCTGCTCAACAAGGGCCGGCTCGGCTTCTCCGCCTCCGACGCCGCCGCCTATGCCCCCGAGTCGGCCCGTGCCGTACAGCTGCTGTGGGCGGGCGTGCACCGCGGCCTGGCCACGTACTCGGGCGTTCCCGGGCTGGACGCCGAGCGGCTGCTGTCCGAGGAGCTCGACGCGGACACCCGGCAGGAGTTCACCGAGGCGCTGGAGACCGCCTGTGCCGGAACGGGCCTCGCCGCGGGTGAGTTCAGCTGGCTGCCGGTGCACCCCTTCCACTGGGACGAGGCGGTCGCCACCCTCTTCGCCCCGTATCTCGCGGACGGCCGCATCGTGCTGCTCGGCGAGGGGCCGGACCGCTACCGGCCCCTGCAGTCCATCCGCACGCTGGCCAACCTCGACCACCCGCACCGCCGCAATGTGAAGGTGCCGCTGCTCATCCGCAACACCCTGGTGTGGCGCGGGCTGTCCACCGCGCCGACCGAGGCCGCGCCCGATGTGAGCGCCTGGCTGCACGGGCTGCGGGACGCCGATCCGTACCTCCGCGACGAGCTGCGCTTCCACCCGCTCGGCGAGGTCGCCGCGGTCGCCGTGCGCCACCCGCTGTACGAGTCCGTGCAGGATGCCCCGTACCGCTACCACGAACTGCTGGGCGCGGTCTGGCGCGAGCCGGTGGCGGGCCTCGTCGGCGAGCGGGAGCGGGCGCGCACCATGGCCGCGCTGCTCAAGAGCGGTTCGGACGGCCGTACGCTCACCGCCGAGCTCGTGGAGCGCTCCGGGCTCACCGGGCACGCCTGGCTGGAACGCTTCTTCGCCGCCCTGCTGCCCGGCCTGCTGCACTGCCTCTACCGGTACGGCGTCGCCTTCTGTCCGCACGGTGAGAACACCGTGGTCCTCTTCGACGACACCGACACCCCCATCGGCATCGCCGTGAAGGACTTCGCCGAGGACGTCAATCTGCTGCCCGAGTCGCGCCCGGAGTACGCCTCGCTGACGCCGCGCGCCGACAAGGTGATGCTGCGCTGGCCCGCCCACGAGCTGGCGCACTCGCTGCTCAGCGCCGTCTTCGCGGGGCACTTCCGGTATTTCGCGCCGCTGGCGGCCGAGCATCTCGGGGTGCCGGAGGCGGAGTTCTGGGCCATGGTCCGCGCCGCGATCGAGCGCTATCACGCGCGGTTCCCGGAGCTGGCCGACCAGTTCGAGGCGTACGGGCTGCTCGCACCGTCGTTCGACCGGGTCGCGCTCAACCGCGAGCAGCTGCTGGGCGGCGGCTTCCACGACCGGGCCGAGAAGGACGAGGGCTTCGACGTCGTCCACGGCACCGTCGCCAACCCGCTCGCCACCCCCCTCACCACCGTCGCCCCCGAGGAGCGGATATGACCGAGCAAGCCGATCCGCAGGCCGATCCGTACGCCGAACAGCACGCCGNNGCCGCAGGCCGATCCGTACGAGCGGCTGCGCGCCGATGTGGCGGCCGGTCTCGTCGATGAAGTGATCGTCGCCGTGCCCGACCTCCAGGGCCGGCTGCAGGGCAGCCGGCTGTCGGCGCCTTACTTCCTGGAGGAGGCCGCCCGGCAGGGCTTCGGAGCCTGCGTCTACCTGCTCGCCTCCGACGTGGAGATGGGCACCGGCTCCGGCTACGCGATCGACGCCTGGAACGCCGGCTTCGGCGACTTCGTGCTGCGGCCCGACCCGGCCACGCTGCGGAACCTGCCGTGGGACGAGGGCACCGCGCTCGTCCTCGCCGACGCCGGCTGGCCCGGCGGCGAACCGGTCGATGTGGCCCCCCGCCAGGTGCTGCGCGACCAGCTGGACCGGCTCGCCGAGCGCGGGCTGACGGCCATGGCCGGCACCGAACTGGAGTTCCTGGTCTTCCTCGACTCCTACCGGCAGGCATGGGAACGCCGGTACGAGGGCCTGGCCACCGGCACCTCGTACAACGTCGACTACTCGCTGCAGGGGCTGTCCGAGATCGAGCCGGTGGTGCGCCGCATCCGCCGCGAGATGGTGCGCGCCGGACTGGCGATGGAGACGGCGCGGGGGGAGTGCCACGCCGGGCAGTACGAGATCGTCTTCCGCTACACCGAGGCGATGGCCACCTGCGACAACCACATCTTCTTCAAGAACGGCGCCAAGCAGATCGCCGCGCAGGAGGGCGTGGCGCTGACGTTCATGCCGAAGTTCGACGAGGGCGAGGGCAACTCCAGCCACATCCACCTCTCGCTGCGCGGCACCGACGGCACGCCGGTGCTGGCGGACCCGGCGGCGGACGACGGCATGTCGCAGCTGATGCGGCACTTCGTGGCCGGCCAGCTCGCGTGCCTGCCCGACTTCGCGCTGCTGATGGCGCCGAACATCAACTCGTACAAGCGGCTGCGGCCCGGCGCGTTCGCCCCGACCGGCATCGCCTGGGGCCGCGACAACCGCACCTGCCCGATCCGGGTGGTCGGCGCGGGCTCCTCGCTGCGGATCGAGCACCGGGTGCCGGGCGGGGACGCCAACCCGTACACCGCGGTCGCCGCCGCGGTCGCGGCCGGCCTGTACGGAATCGAACACCAGCTGGAGCTGCCGGCCCCGCACACCGCCAACGCCCTGGCCGACCCGTCGGTGCCGGGCCTGCCCGGCACCCTCACCGAGGCGCTGCACCGCTGGGAGAACAGCGAGGTCGCCGCCAAGGTCTTCGGCGAGGCGGTGGTCGGCCACTACGCGCAGGCCGCCCGCACCGAGCTGACCGCCTTCGAGACGGCCGTCACGGACTGGGAGCGGGTGCGCGGCTTCGAGCGGCTCTGAGGGCCGCTGCGAAGCCCGCCGCCGGGTACGGGGGACGGGGGGCCGGGGGCCTCGCACGGCTTCTTCCGTGCGAGGCCCCCGGTGTTCGGCGGGTGCGACGGCGTCCCCGACGGGCCGCCGCACGAGGCCCCCTCAGGCAGCTGCTGCCCCGCGCGGCCCGCGCCCCGTACCCGCCGCCGCTCACACCGGTGGGCGGCTCCAGTCGTACGGGGTCAGGTACTCCGGCACGACCACCTGTGCGGCCGGACTCTCCTCCCGTACCCGGGCGGCGAAGTCCGCCAGGTCCACGCCGGGGGCCGGCTCGGCCGGGTCGGCCAGCGGGGTCTCGAAGTTGTCCCAGTGGACGGGCACGACCGTCCGCGGGTGACCGAGCGCGGCCAGGAGCCGCGGCAGGTACCGGTGGGTGGCGCCGCCGCCCGGCACCGCCACCATGGCGAGGTCCGGGCGCAGCCCCTCCGTGTCGCGTTCGGAGAAGTCGCTGCCGCCCATCAGGAACGCGGTGGGGCCGCCGGGCGGCGTCACCTGGAAGGCCAGGGTGTCGCCTTCGGGCAGCTCCCCGATCGTGCGCGGCGCCCGCGCGGGCGGCGCGTTCAGGGTGCCGGGGGCGAAGTAGCCGTAAGTGCTGTTGCGGCTGTGCCGGCTCGCGGCGACCTCGACGACCCAGCCGTCGAAGTCGAGCACCTCACCGCCCCTGACGACCACGAGCCGGTCCGCGGCCACGCCCAGGGAGCGCAGCAGGTGGTAGGTCGTCTCGGTGCCGACGACCCGGGCTCCCGTCGTACGGGCGATGTGGGGGACGTCGTTGATGTGGTCCCAGTGGCTGTGGCTGACAAGGACGACGGCGGGCTCGCCCGCGTGTTCCCGGACCAGCCGCTCGTCGGTGCGCAGCCTGGTCCGGTCGTCGAAGGCGCCGCTGAACAGGCCGGTGTCGTAACGGGTGAGGTACGGGTCGAACAGCAGCGTCCTCCCGCCGGAGTCGATACGCCAGCCGCTGGTGCCCAGCCAGCGGAACGACGCGGCGGCCGTGGCTCCGGATGCCGCTCCGGCCGCCGCGCGGGACGTACGGTCGCCGGCCGCCGGTGCGGAAGCCGGTGCGGGCGCCGCCGACGCGGACGCGGCCGGGGTGGTGGTCAGAGCCGGAGCCGCGACGCCGAGGGCGATCCCCCGGAGCATCAGACGCCGGCCGACTGCGG
>DOWQ01000120.1 GCA_003519485.1 Streptomyces sp.
CCCGGCAGGGCTTTCCTGCGTTTATGCCGTGGTCCCCTGGACACCTTCTGGTTTCCAGGGGACCACGGCATTTCTGCGTTCAGGCCCTCCGGCCCGTGGTGCTGCCCAATTCGGCATTCATCTCAGAGGCGGCCGGCTGCCTTCAGTGCGAGATACGCATCGGCGAGAGCCGGCGCGATGTCCTCCGGGGTGGCGTCGACGACCGTTACCCCACGCCGGCGGAGCTGGTCCGCGGTGCGCTTGCGTTCGGCATGGGCCCCAGCAGCCGCTGCGGCCTCGTAGACGGCATCGGCCCTGCCGCGGGCCTCCGCCATGCGCTGGACGCGCGGATCTGCCACCGCGGCCAGCACGACCGTGTGCCGGTGTGTGAGCTGGTGCAGGACAGGCAGCAGCCCTTCTTCGACCGGGGCGGTGTCCAAACTGGTCAACAGCACGATCAAGGAACGCCGCGGAGCGGTCCGCAGCGCTGTGGCGGCCAGGCCGCGGGCGTCCGTCTCGACCAGCTCCGGTTCGAGCGATGCCAGCGCGCTGACCATGGTCGGCAGTAGATCGCCCGCGGTGCGGCCTTGCACGGAGGCCCGGACACGCCTGTCGTAGGCGAGCAGGCCGACCTGGTCGCCCGCTCGTCCCGCGAGCGCGGTGAGCAGCAGCGCGGCGTCCATGGCGGCATCGAGGCGCGGAATGTCGTCCACCCGGCCCGCCGATGTGCGGCCGGTGTCGAGCACCAGGAGGATCCTGCGGTCCCGCTCAGGGCGCCAGGTGCGGACGGCGACCGCGGACTGCCGCGCTGTGGCGCGCCAGTCGATGGAACGGGTGTCGTCACCGGGGACGTACTCGCGGAGGCTGTCGAACTCGGTCCCCTCCCCCCGGGTGAGGACGCTGGTGCGGCCGTCCATCTCCCGCAGTCTGGCCAGCTTGGCGGGGAGGTGCTTGCGGCTCGGGAACGGCGGCAGGACGCGCAGCCGCCACGGCACCTCGTGGTGGCCCTGCCGCGCGGCCAGCCCGAACGGGCCGTAGGACCGCACCGTGACGCGGCCGGGGCTGCGGTCGCCGCGCCGGGTGGGGCGCAGCGTCGTGCTGATGCGCCGCCGTTCGCCGGGAGGGACGGTCGTCCGGTGCCGGGACGCCGCCGGTGGTGCCCCGGCGGGCAGGGCACTCGGCGGCCAGGCGTCCCGGATCAGGGCGCGCAGCGGCCGGCCCGCGGGATTGGTGATCGTGAGGTTTGCGTACGTCAGTTCGTCGAGCCGAACTGACGTATCACCGGATCGGGTGAAACGGAGCTTGCGCACTGGCGCGGCGAGCGCGAGATCTCCCAGAATTGCCAGCAACAGGGGGAGGTTGACGAGGAGGATGCCCGGCACGCCGGGCATCAGCAGGCCGGTGACCAGGGCGCCGACGGCGGCGAGGAGAGCTGTTCGTCCGGTGAGGGCCATGTGTTCCGCTCTCGCCCGTTCAGCGGGGTACGGGGACGTTGGCAAGGACCGCCTGAATGACGGAGTCGGCGGTGACGCCTTCCATCTCCGCCTCCGGGCGCAGCTGGAGGCGGTGCCGGAGGGTGGGCAGGGCAAGGGCCTTCACATCATCGGGGATGACGTAGTCCCGTCCGGTGAGCCAGGCCCAGGCTCGCGCCGTGGAGAGCAGAGCGGTGGCTCCGCGAGGGGAGACGCCGAGGGAGAGCGAGGGGGATTCGCGCGTGGCACGGCAGATATCGACGACATAGCCGGTGATCTCGGGGGAGACGGACGTGGTGGCGACGGCGTCGCGTGCCGCCTCCAGATCCGCGGCGTTGGCCGCCGGCCGTAGCCCGGCGGCCTCGAGATCGACCGGGTTGAAGCCCGCCGCATGACGGGTGAGCACCGTCATCTCGTCCTCGCGGGTGGGCAGCGGGACGGTCAGCTTGAGCAGAAAGCGGTCGAGCTGGGCTTCGGGAAGGGGGTAGGTGCCCTCGTACTCGACCGGGTTCTGGGTGGCCGCGACCAGGAACGGTTCGGGCAGCCGGCGAGGCGTGCCGTCGACGGTGACTTGCCGCTCCTGCATCGCCTCCAGCAGGGATGCCTGGGTCTTGGGCGGGGTGCGGTTGATCTCGTCGGCGAGCAGCAGATGGGTGAAGACGGGACCGGGCTGAAAGGAGAACTCTGCCGTGCGCGCGTCGTAGACCAGAGAACCGGTGACATCGCTGGGCATCAGATCGGGGGTGAACTGGATGCGTTTGGTGTCGAGTTCGAGAGAGGCCGCCAGGGCGCGGACGAGGAGGGTCTTGGCGACTCCGGGGACGCCTTCGAGCAGGACGTGGCCGCGGCAGAGCAGAGCGACGACCAGGCCGGTGACGGCCGAATCCTGGCCCACCACGGCCTTGGCGATCTCGGTCCTCAGCGCCTCGAGTGAGGCGCGGGCGCTGTCGGCGTTGGGGGCGCTCACGAGGTGCTGTCCCTTTCGGTCGGGTGCGGTGCGGTTGACGGCGCGGCCGAGGGAGGCGCGGTGCCGGCGGTGACGCGTCGTTCGAGGCCGTCCAGCCGACCGGCAAGCCGGACGAGGGCGGCGTCGTCCGAGGGAACCGGCCCGAAGAGGAGCGACACCACCTCGGGCACGGAGTCCGGCACATGGGCTGCGACGGCGGCACAGAGAATATCGGGCCGGTGGGCGTGTGCGGCCGGGACACCCACCGAGGGAGCCAGCCGGCCACGGGCGGCGGAGCGGAGCGAGTCAGCCGCCCGGTCGCGGGCGTGTGCCCGGTGGTACAGCCGGGCCCGGCCTTCGGTGGCCTCCGAAGCGCGTACGGCGACAGGCAGCGGTTCGGCGCTGAGCGGGCCCAGCCGCCGGGCCCGCCACAGCGCCGCGAGGACGGCCGCGATGGCCAACTGGGCCGCCGCCCAGCTCCAGCCCTCGGGCAGCAGGTCGAAGAAGTCGCTGTCGCCGCCATCGGCGGCTGCCGTGTCACCGAGAGAGGGGAGGTACCAGACGAGCTGTCGATGGGGGCCGAGGAGCTGGAGGGCGAGCGAGGCGTTGCCCCGTTCCGCGAGGTGGCTGTTGTAGAGGATGTGGGGGGAGCCGAGGAGGACGGTGTCGCCGCCGGCAGCCCGGGGGAGCCGGACCAGCGAGGAGTGGTCGCCGCTGAGGTAGCAGGTGTCCGCCTCGGGGGCGTCCGCGGTGTAGCGGAGGCCGCCGATCTCGACGTCGCCGGCCCGCCGGGCGGCGGGGAGCCGGCAGTCCGGGGAACGGAGCGTCACATCCGTGCGGCCGGCGGTCCGTACGCCGGGGGCGAGGGTGCCGGTGGAGGCACGTCCGGGGGCGACGAGAACGGTGCGCCCGGCGGCCGTGGTGGCAGCGTCGTGGAGCAGCGTCTGCTGGCGGTCGGTGAGCAGATCCGGCTCGGTGACGAGCAAGGTCGACCCCGGCCGCAGGGCGGCGATGGCCTCGCCGGTGGTGGTGACGACACGACTCGTCACTCCCCGCTCGCTCAGCAGTTCGGCGACGGCGCGGCTGCCATAGCGGTCCGCGGACCGCGGGTCGAGGTCGCCGTGCTGCTCACCGGAGCGCAGGACGGCGAGGGCGACGCCCGCCAGGGTGAGGACGACCAGGGCGAGCAGCAGGCCGCGGTGGCGGGTCCAGAGCCGGCGGGCGGTGACCGGGGCCGCGGCATCACCTGAGGTCCCGGTGTGCGGGGTGCCGGAGGCGCCCGGGTCCCCCGCGGCTCCTGCGACTCCTGTTGCCCCTGCAGAGTCTGAGGCCTCCGTGGTGGCCGTGGTGGCCGTGGTGCGGGTCCGGGTCATACGGCGTCCAGGGCTCGGTCGGCGTCGAGCAGCGGTCTGGCCTGCTGGAGTTCGACGTCCAGCTCGCGGAGTCGGGCGTAGGTCTCCGCGGTGGCGTGGCGGCCGCCGTAGACGACGTCGTCGAAGTCGCGGGCCGCGGCGCGAAGCCGGTCCGCGTGGGCCGGTAGCGGGCGCCCTGCCTCGGCGGCGGCCTCGTCAGCGGTGCGGCCCGGGCGCGGGTCGAGGAGGGCACGCTCCTCCAGAGAGCGGACAAGGGCCCTCATCCG
>DOWQ01000742.1 GCA_003519485.1 Streptomyces sp.
GCCGGCCCGGTCGGCGGGGCGGTGGAGCCCGGCGTGGTCCCGCCCGCCGGCCCGTCGCCGCTGTCGGCGGCATCCGCGGCCTGCGTGGTCTCAGCGGGGTCCTCGACCTCCTCGACCGAGATGCCGTACTGCGTGGCCAGGCCGACCAGCCCGGTCTCGTACCCCTGTCCCAGCGCGCGGAACTTCCAGGAGTTGCCGCGCCGGTACAGCTCGCCGCAGATCAGCGCGGACTCGTCGCCCGTCTCGGGCCGTACGTCGAAGACGGCGACCGGGTCCGTGCCCGCCGCCGACCCGGGCGACGCGTCGTACAGCAGCACCCGCAGGTCCCGTACGAGCCCGAAGGGGCCGCCGTCCGACGACGCGGCCAGCACGACCCGGTCGACCGACGGCTCCAGCACCGCGAGATCCGCCTCGACGGTGTCGGTCAGGCAGTCCGCGAGTCGCTGCTTGGGAAGGTGCCGGACCAGGCCCGAGGGGTGGTGCGGCTGGTTGTAGAAAACGAAGTCCTCGTCGGAGCGCACGCGGCCGTCGGCCCCGAGCAGGAGCGCGGAGGCGTCCACATCGGGCACCCCCGGGCCGGGAGTCCAGCGGAGTACCGCCCGCACAGCGGTGGTCTCCAGCGGGATGTTCGACCCCTTCAACATCGCGTGCGTCATGGCCGCAATCCTGCCCTCCCCGGGCCCGCCGGGACAACGCGGGGGCCGAGGTCCGTACATCCCGGACATGATCCGGCCGTGCGGGGGTTACGTGATTTTCATGCCCTTGCGGACACTTGACCCCATCCTCAACGTACGATTACCGGCCAGATCGCGTCACAGCGACACAAGCTCAGTGGGGAGTCCGATGCGTCATTTCGGGTATGTGCCGCCCGATGCCCGGAAGGGCCTTTTCCATCAGGAGCCCGGTGAGTTCGGCACCGGCTCCCCAGCTCGGACGCTTGCGGTCGCTCTCGGGGCCACCCTGTACAGCCCGGCGACCCGGACCACACTGGCCGAGGACGTGGTCAAGCTGTCGGCACGCGGTGTCGTGTCCATGGTGCTGTGCCTGGAGGACTCGATCGATGACTCCGAAGTGCCGGGCGCGGAGGAAAACCTCGTCGGGACCTTCGCCGACCTGCAGGAATGCCGGGCGGAGCTGCCCCTGCTGTTCATCCGGGTGCGGCAGCCCGGGCAGATCACCGACCTCGTACGGCGGATCGGCCCGGCGGCGCGGCTGCTGTCCGGATTCGTACTGCCCAAGTTCACCGAGGAGCGTGGCGTTCCGTTCCTGGAGGCGCTGACCGAGGCCGAGAGCGCCTCCGGGCAGCGGCTTTTCGCCATGCCCGTCCTGGAGTCGCCGGAGCTGCTGCACCTGGAGAGCCGGGTGGAGACGCTGGCCGGCATCCGGCAGACCGTCGACAAGTACCGCGACCGGGTGCTCGCCCTGCGGCTCGGGGTGACCGACTTCTGCTCGGCGTACGGGCTGCGCCGGTCACCGGACATGACCGCGTACGACGTCCACCTCGTCGCCGCCGTGATCGCCGACGTGGTGAACACCCTGGGCCGGGCGGACGGCACCGGCTTCACCGTGACCGGGCCGGTGTGGGAGTACTTCCGGCAGCAGGAGCGCATGTTCAAGCCGCAACTGCGCTGCAGCCCCTTCACCGGGCGGGCCGAGGAGCTGCGCGCCGCGCTCATCGAGCACGACATGGACGGCCTGCTCCGGGAGATCGAACTCGACCGGGCCAACGGCCTCCAGGGCAAGACCTGCATACACCCCTCGCACGTCGCGCCCGTGCACGCGCTGTCCGTCGTCAGCCACGAGGAGTACAGCGACGCGGTCGACATCCTGCGGCCGGAGCGGGGTGGGGGCGGCGTGCTGCGCTCGGCGTACACGAACAAGATGAACGAGGTGAAGCCGCACCGCGCCTGGGCGGAGCGGACCATGCAACGCGCGGAGATCTTCGGCGTGGCGCGGGAGGACGTGAGCTTCGTCGAGCTGCTCGCGGCCGGACTCAAGTGACGCGGCGGCCCGTGCGTGCGGTGCCGAGGCCCGTCTGCGCGGCACCACGGATCCCCCAGGACACGGCTCGACCGGCACGGCTCAAGTGACAGCGCGCGAACGGGGCATCAACAGCATGCGGGAACAGCACCTTCGGAACATATGGTCGGGCGACTGGGTCGCGGACCGGCTCGGCGTCGGCCTGGACGACGCACCGGGCGCACCGGCCCTGCCCGGCGCCCCCAGCCTGCACGAGCTGCTCGGGCTCGCCCTGCGGCGCAACCCCAAGCGGGCACACCTGCTGGTCTCCAACGTCCTCGGCAAGCATGTGCCGCAGCGCCCCGACGTCGTCCACGAGGCCGGGCTGGGGCTCGGCCGCCGGGTGCGCGAGCTGCTGGGCGAAGAGGCCGCCGCCCGCACTGTCGTCCTCGGCTACGCGGAGACCGCGACCGGGCTCGGGCACAGCGTCGCCGACGGGCTGGCGCTCGCCGCGTATCTGCACTCGACCCGGCGGCCGGTGCCCGGCACCGCCCCGGTCGGCGGCTTCGAGGAGGAGCACAGCCACGCGACCTCCCATCTGCTGCTGCCGGAGGACCCGGAGCTGCTGAGCGGCGACGGGCCGCTGGTGCTCGTCGACGACGAGTTCTCGACCGGCAGGACGGTCCTCAACACCGTCAAGGCGCTGCACGAGCGCTTCCCGCGTGACCGGTACGTGGTCGTCGCGCTGGTCGACACGCGCACCGAGGAGCACCGCGACACCCTCATCGGGTTCGCGGCCGAGCTGGGCGCCCGGGTGGACCTGATCACCCTCGCCTCGGGGACGGTCCGGCTCCCGGCGGACGTCCTGACCCGCGGCCAGGACCTGGTGGAGCGGCACGAGGCCGCCGCGGCGGGAACGGCCCGGGCGACGAAGGCCGCGGCGGGTGCGGCTTCGGATGCCGGTGCTGCGGCAGCGGCTGCGGGCGAGGCCGCCGGTG
>DOWQ01000287.1:0-2623 GCA_003519485.1 Streptomyces sp.
GGACCGGCAGCCGCGTCATTCACGGCACGGCTGCCGTCCCGGGGTCAATCAGCCGTTGGCCGCGGCAGCCTTGCGGCGACGCGTCAGCAGCAGGGCACCGCCACCGGCGGCGATGAGCGCCGCGGCACCGGCCGCCACGAACGGAGTGGCGGAGCTGCCACCCGTCTCGGCGAGGTTGTCCTTGTCCGAACCGGTCTGGGTCNNTCGCCACCGGTCGAACCAGCGGTCTGACCGTCGGTGTCGCCGTCACCGGCACCCGCCGGGGACTCGCAGGAGACGTCGGCCAGCGTGACGGTGCCGGAGACACCCTTCACGGCGGGGTCGACCGGCTCGACGGTGACCTTGAGCTCGAGCGCGGTGGCAGCCGCCGTGTTCGACTCGGTGCTCTCGCGGTTGAGGTCGACCGTGACCTTGCCCTGCTTCAGGTCCACGGTCTCGCTGCGGGACTCGTCGAGAACGACCTCGTCGCCGAACACGTTCAGCTTGAGCGTGCTGGCCTCCGCGGTCGGCTTCTCGCCGGCCACGCACACGGCGTTGGCCGTGAGCGTCTCGACCGAGATCGGCTTCAGCATGCCGGGGATCATGATCCGGGCCTTGACCAGGTTGGCGTACGCCTCGGCCTTCTTGTCGTCGGCCGACGCGCGGGTGGTGGCCACGTCAGCCTTCAGCAGGCTGAACGGCTTGCCGTTCTGGTAGCCATCGACCTTGGCCGTCAGGCCCTTCTCGGTGGCTTCGCCGTTCTGGCTGGGCGCGTTCACCCGGTTCAGCTCGGCGGTGAGCGGACGGACGTCCTGACCCAGGTTGACGTCCAGGCTCGTGTGCAGGGCGACGGCCGAGGCCTTGCCCGTCTCGGACGCGTGTGCGGTCGCGGCACTGAGGAAGACAGCAGGTACCGCGACAATGGTCGTGGCTGTCAGCACTGCGGCGGCACGTCGTGCTGATGAGCCGACAGATATCTTCAAGGTGTGGAACCCCTACAAGAGAAGTTGGGTCGCCGGACACACCTGTGCGGAAGTAAGGGCATAGGCGCGCCAGCGATGTGACGAGGTGACACTTACATGCTCAGCGTTATGAACAAGCAGCCAGCAGATGTCGCTTTGCGGACCACACGAGCACCCGTCCGTAGACGTGTGAACTCGCGGTTTCCTCACGTACCGTGAGTAACGCTCAGCACTGGGGAGTATGCCGGATGGCAGCACCACTTGTCACCTGCCAAGCACCCGTCGTCACTGAACGGGCCCATGATCAGCTTATGCCCCGAAGCGACCACAGAGAGCATCAATTGGGCGGTTTCACCAAGCATGGCCACCCTGCCGCGCCTCGCACACATGAGCTGTCGGACACGGCACGGCGGGCCCATGGAACCCCCCGTCGCGGACACCCCTATGACACCTTCCACGCGGCGCACAGGGTGTCTTGTGGGGCCCATGGCGGCAGGCATGGCGGCACGGCCGGGACGGCCACCATGGGCGGGGCCGGCCGGGTGTGGGCCACACCGCCGTAACCACATGACTGTGGGGCGGGCGGCCGTGTCACGGCTCGCCCGCCCCACATGTGGGTCGGTGGTGGGTCAGCGCAGCGGGTCGAACGGCGCCAGCTCCGCCGGGCGGTGGCCGGTGACGATCGTCTCGGCGAGCAGCCGGCCGGTGGCCGGGCCGAGGGTGATGCCCCACATGCCGTGGCCGCCCGCGGCGAAGACCCGCGGTGAACGGGTGGCGCCGATCAGCGGCAGCCCATCGGTCGTGCAGGGGCGCGAGCCGACCCACTCGTCCTGGCGCGCGTCCAGGTCGGCACCGCGCAGCAGCGGCCGCGCAGCCTCCGCGATGGCGCAGATCCGGCGGCCGTCCAGGGGTGCTTCGGGCTTCCGGAACTCCATCATGCCGGCGACCCGCAGCCGGTCGCCGAGGGGCGTGCAGGCGACGCGCTGGGCGGGGAAGTAGACGGGCCCGGAGGGCACGTGCTCCATCGGGACGCTGAAGCTGTACCCACGTCCCGCCTGCACCAGATTGCGGACGCCGAACTTCCGCGCGTGCCGGCCGAGCCACACACCGGCCGCCAGGACCACCGAGTCGAAACGCTCCGACGCGCCCCCGGCGGTGAGTACGGTGACTCCCCCGTTGTCGTCCCGCACATCGGCGACCTCGGCGCCGATCCGGATCTCGCCGCCCCGCCCGCGGACGGAGTCGGCCAGGGCGTGCACGAAGTGGCCCGGGTCGATGTAGCGCTGGCCGTGCAGCCGGATGGCCGCGCCGATGTCCCCCGACAGGAACGGCTCGACCTCGCGGGCCTCGTCGCCGTCGAGGATGTCGAACTCCAGGCTCTGGCCGGCGGAGTTGATGTGCTCGAACTCCTCCAGCAGGACCCGGCGCTCGTGGGCGGTGCGGTAGGCCGCGAGGAAGGACTTGGCCTCGTGGGTCTGCGCTTGGACACCACCCTCGGCCAGCGTGTCGAAGCTCGACAGCGACAGGCTGTTGATGGGGACGAGCGCTTCCATCGCGCGCCGCCACCTGGGCGCGGTGCTGTTGCGGGCGAATCCGGCCAGGAACTTGATGAGGCGCGGGTTCGCGCTCGGCGGGACGTAGACCGGGGAGGACGGGCTGAGCACCGCGCGCAGGCCGTACTT
>DOWQ01000287.1:2690-3004 GCA_003519485.1 Streptomyces sp.
CGGGTGGGACCGGGGGTGCTGGGCGAGACGTGGCGGGTCATGCGGGAATCCTCTTCTCCACGGTGTTGACGCTCCGATGGTGTCCCCGGGCGGTGACGTTGTCTTTGTGCTGGTCGGCCAATCACGGGAGCCGTGATTGGCCGACCAGCACCATGCCGTGCGGCACAATGGCACCATGAGCAGCGATTCCGTACGCCCAGCCGTGCCCCCAGCCGCACGCGATGCCGTACGCCCCGCCGCCGCGGCCCGCACCGCCGTGACCTGCGGCGGAACCGTCCGTACCGGCGCGGTCGGTGCGGCCTGCGCGGCGGACG
>DOWQ01000324.1 GCA_003519485.1 Streptomyces sp.
CCGTACCGCGCACCCGTACCGCGCACCCGCACCGCGCACTGCGCGGCCGGGCCGCCCGCAGCCTGCTCCCGCGCGGTCGGCGGCAGCCGTTCCCGTACGGCGGGGGCGGCTGCCGCCGTACGGAGGCGGCTCGTTCCCCCGTACGAAGGCATTCGCGCGCATGGCGGGACGGTCTCCACAGCGCCCGCCGACTTCCTTGACGCACGTCCCGGCCCGCCAGCATAATTCAGCGCATGATGAATAAATCTGCGGAGCCCGCCGTCCGGGCCCGCGGTCTCAGCGTGGTCCGCGGCGGGCGCACCGTCCTCGACGACCTCGACTTCGAGATTCCCCGCGGCACGGTCACCGGTCTCCTCGGCCCCAGCGGCTGCGGCAAGTCCACCCTCATGCGCGCTGTCGCCGGCACCCAGGCCAAGGTCACCGGCACCGTCGAGGTCCTCGGCCGCCCCGCGGGCACCGCACCCCTGCGCTCCCTCGTCGGCTACGTCACCCAGGACCCCTCCGTCTACAACGACCTCTCCGCCCGGCAGAACCTCGACTACTACGCGGCCGTGCTCGACCCGGCGGCCTCCCGCGCGGACCGCCGCGAACAGGTCGGCCGCGCCCTCGCTGAGGTCGACCTCACCGACCACGCCGACCAGCTGGCCGGCAGCCTCTCCGGCGGCCAGCTCTCCCGGGTCTCCCTCGCCGTCGCCCTGCTGGGCGCCCCCGAGCTGCTCGTCCTCGACGAGCCCACGGTCGGCCTCGACCCCGTGCTCCGCCGCGACCTGTGGAACCTCTTCCACCGCCTCGCCGTCGAGCGGGACACCGCCCTGCTGGTCTCCTCCCATGTGATGGACGAGGCCGAGCGCTGCCAGCGGCTGCTCCTGATGCGCGCCGGGCGGATCCTGGCCGACGACACCCCGGACGCACTCCGCGCCCGTACGAAGTCCGACACCGTGGAGAACGCCTTCCTGCGGCTCGTGGACGCCGAGAAGGAGAAGGAAGCAGCTCTGTGAACGTCTCCCGCACCCTGGCCACCGCGCGGCGCGTGCTCCGCCAGCTCAGCCACGACCCGCGCACCATCGCCCTGCTGCTCGTCGTCCCGTGCGTGCTGCTCACGCTGCTCTACTGGGTCTTCGACGCCGACCCCAGGACCTTCGACAGCATCGGGGCCTCGCTGCTCGGCATCTTCCCGATGATCACGATGTTCCTGGTGACGTCCATCGCCACGCTCCGCGAGCGCACGTCCGGCACTCTCGAACGGCTGCTCTCCATGCCGCTGGGCAAGGCCGACCTCATCCTCGGTTACGCCCTCGCCTTCGGCCTGCTCGCCGTCGTACAGGCGTCCCTGGCCACCGGGCTCGCCATCTGGGTCCTGGACCTCGACATCGTCGGCTCACCCTGGCTGCTGCTGGTGGTGGCGCTGCTCGACGCGCTGCTGGGCACTGCGCTCGGCCTGTTCGTATCCGCGTTCGCGGCCTCCGAGTTCCAGGCCGTGCAGTTCATGCCGGCCGTGATCTTCCCGCAGCTCCTGCTGTGCGGCCTCTTCGCGCCGCGCGACACCATGCAGCCCGTGCTGGAAGCGGTGTCGAACGTGCTGCCGATGTCGTACGCCGTCGACGGGATGAACGAGGTGTTGCGACACGACTCCGTCACGTCGGACTTCTTCGTCGACGCGGGCGTCGTCGCCGGCTGCGCCGTGCTGGTCCTCGTCCTCGGCGCGGCGACCCTCCGCCGTCGTACGGCGTGAGTGCTGCCCGGCACCTGGACAGCTGAGGCCCCGCCCCCGCTCCGGTGCGAGGATTGGACGACGCATCCAGCGCAGCAACCGCATCGGACGGGGTGGACCGCACCATGACCCAGAAAGTCGCCGTACTCGGGGCCGGCAAGATCGGCGAGGCACTCCTCAGCGGCATGATCCGCGCGGGCTGGACGAAGGGCCATCTGATGGTCACCGCCCGCCGCGCGGAGCGCGCCGAGGAGCTCCGCAGCCGCTACGGGGTCGAGGCGGTCTCCAACCCGGAGGCGGCCCACGCCGCGGACACCCTCATCCTCACCGTCAAGCCGCAGGACATGGGAACGCTGCTCGACGAGCTGGCCCCGCATGTGCCGGCCGAACGACTGGTCATCAGCGGCGCGGCCGGCATTCCCACCGCCTTCTTCGAGGAGCGGCTGGCCCCGGGGACGGCCGTCGTACGGGTCATGACGAACACGCCCGCGCTCGTCGACGAGGCCATGTCCGTCATCTCGGCGGGCAGCCACGCCACGGAGAAGCACCTGGCGCACGCCGAGGAGATCTTCAACGGCGTCGGCAAGACCCTCCGCGTCCCCGAGGGCCAGCAGGACGCGGCCACCGCGCTCTCCGGCTCCGGACCGGCGTACTTCTACTTCCTGGTCGAAGCGATGACCGACGCCGGCATCCTGCTCGGCCTGCCGCGCGACAAGGCGCACGACCTCATCGTCCAGGCCGCCATCGGCGCCGCCGTCATGCTCCGCGACAGCGGGGAGCACCCGGTGAAGCTCCGCGAGGCGGTGACCTCCCCGGCGGGTACGACGATCAACGCGATCCGGGAGCTGGAGCGTCACGGCGTACGGGCCGCCCTGCTCGCGGCGCTCGAAGCCGCCCGCGACCGCAGCCGGGAACTGGCCTCCGGCCAGGGCTGACGCCCCGTCGGACACTGCAGCGGACCCGGCTTGATGGGCCCTGGGGCGTCGTGTAATGTTCTTCGGGTTGCCACGGGGC
>DOWQ01000068.1 GCA_003519485.1 Streptomyces sp.
TGGCGGGGTCGCGCACCAGCAGCTCGGCGAGGACCGGGGCGAGCGCGCCGGCCCGCGCGGGCGGCGGCACCGGGTCGTCCAGTACGGCCGCGAGCGTGGCGAGGGTGGTGGCCCGCCGCATCGGGCTGACCCCCTCCACGGCGACGTACAGCAGCATGCCGAGCGACCAGAGGTCCGAGGCGGGGAGGTCGTCGCCGCGGATGCGCTCCGGCGCGATGTACTCGGGGGAGCCGATCACGTCACCGGACGCGGTGAGGGTCGTGGAGCCCTGCACGGCCGCTATTCCGAAGTCCGTGAGCACCGCCGAACCGCTGGAGCGCAGCAGGACGTTGGCGGGCTTGACGTCGCGGTGGTGGATGCCCGCGGTGTGCGCGGCGTCCAGCGCGGACAGCACGTCGCGGCCGATGCGCGCCACGTCCGACGGGGGCAGCGGCCCGCCGGCGAGCCGGTCCTGGAGGCTCTCGCCGGGCAGCAGCTCCATCACCAGCCAGGGGTGCGGGTCGGCGTCGACGATGTGATGGATCGTCACCACGTTGGGGTGGCTGAGACGGGCGAGCGCGCGGGCCTCACGCAGCACCCGCTCGCGGAGCAGCCGGGAGGTCTCCGGGTGGGTCTCGGCGAGCGCGGGGTCGAGCGGCCGTACTTCCTTGAGGGCGACCTCCCGCTCCAGAGCGGTGTCGCGCGCCCGCCACACCATGCCCATGCCGCCGCTGCCGAGCTGCTCCAGCAACTCGAACCGGCCGCCGATGGTCTCTCCGGCCCCGCTCAACCCGTCCCCCTGCCGCCGTACCCCGTCATGAACGCTCTGTACAGCAGGGTATACAGCGCGCTGATCTTTGGGGGGCGCGGCGTGCCGGTCGACCGCCCCGGCGCGCGGGGTGCCGGGGCGGTGGACGGACGCCGGGCGTACGGGTCAGCTGGCGCGGTAGGCGTACCAGGAGTCGGTCATCCGCTCGACCTGGCCGGCCGTGAACTGCGTCATGCAGGCGTCGTACGTGTAGTCCATGAAGTTGTGGATCGGGTCCGCGCCCTCCGTGGCGCAGGTGTCGCTGCCGACCGGGCAGGCGAAGGCCGGACCGGCCTCGGCAGGGGTGTCGGCCACATAGTCGTTCGGCTCGGCGCAGCCGCCCTCGAAGGTGTGGAAGAGGCCCAGCCAGTGGCCGACCTCGTGGGTCGCCGTGTCGCCCTCGTCGTAGTCGGCCGCCGAGCCGCCCGGCAGCGACTCGTCGAGCATCACGACGCCGTCCAGGTCGGGGCTCTCCGGATACCAGTCGGGGAAGGTCGCCCAGCCGAGCAGGCCGCCGCCGAGGTTGGCGGTGTAGAGGTTGAGCGCGCTCGCACCGCCCCTGCGGAGGGTGGACTTCATGTCCGTCTCGGCGTCGGTCCCGGGCTCCAGGCCGTTGTACCAGGCCGCGTTGTCCGTGTAGTCGGTCCGCACCAGCCGGAAGGCGAACCGGCTCGCGGTGTTGCCCTCGCCCTGGCCGGCGAAGGCCGCGTTGAGCACGGCCATCTGCTCGGCGATCCCGGCGGCCGTGAGCCTGCCCGCCGCGCCGTCGTGCACGACGTGGAAGTAGACGCTGATGGTGGTGGTGGACGCGGCGGCCCGCGCGGAGAGCAGCCGGCCCGGCCCGGAGTCGCGCAGCTTCGCGACTCTGCGCTCCAACTCCCGGTCCATCGCCCCGGCCTCGGCCCGGCTCACCTCGTTCGGCTCGTGCAGGCCGTGCCGGGTGTGGTCGCCCGAGGGGCGGGCGAGACGGGCGGCGGCGCCGGCCGGAGCGTCGTCCGCACACCGGTCCGGCGCTGAGGCGGTGGTTCCGGCGGAGGCGGCGGGTCCGGCGGTCGGCGGCCCCGCGGCGGAGGTGCCGGCGGTGGCCGTGAGCGGGGTGACGGCCAGGGCTCCGGCCAGCAGGGCGGTGCCGATCAGCCGGCTGCGGAGGCTCCGGGTCGTTCGGGCCGGTATGTGCATGTGGGCTCCTCGCGGTCACGCGGATGAGCGGGATTTATCCCCGATGTCGGGACATTACGAGGCTTTGCTGATGGCTCATGAGCGCGAATCGGTCCCGCCGGACGGGGCTTCGCGGACACCGGCCACGCTCCCGGCCAGGGGGCGGGCTCACGGAGCGACGGCCCTGCGGTGCCCGGGGAGCCAGGGGTGGGCGGGTGTGCCCCGATTGATGCCGCGGAACGCGCCACTCCCCGCCGCCGGCCGGCGGGTGTGCCCGGCCGGGGCGGGGTTGGCCGGAAAGAGATGATCAGCCCACCGGCCGGTCGGCGCGCCGGACGCGCTGGCTGCCGGAGAGGGTCCGGTACGAGCGGATCCACCGCGCGGTGGCGTCGCGGTCTGTCCGGTCGGAGACCGCGTAGTAGTCCATCTGCGTCCGCTCCGCGGTGACATCGAGGACGCCGTAGCCGTGCGAGTCCATGTCCACCCACTTCACATGCCGGTTGGCGGTCCGGATCGCGAGGGTCGCGGCCCCCGAGACCGTCTGCGGCGGCACCCGCAGCAGGTCGTCCAGATTGTCGGAGGTCACCGACGTCACCACGAACTCGGTCGCCACCGAGGCCGAGAGCGGATAGGTGGCGGCCCGCACCGGCACATCGTTGGCCCACGCCATGTGGATGTCCCCGGTCAGGAAGACGGTGTTGCGTACGGACCGCCCGTGCAGCGCGGCCAGCAGCTCGCGCCGGTCGTCGGTGTAGCCGTCCCACTGGTCGACATTGAGCGCCAGTCCCTCCCGGGGCAGCCCCAGCAGCTCGCCGAGCGGGCCGAGGAGATGCGCGGGCACGGAGCCGAAGGCGACCGGCGAGATCATCACCGAGGTGCCGACCAACTTCCAGGAGGTATCGGAGGAGACCAGCCCGGACTTCAGCCAGTCGAGTTGGGCGCGGCCGGTGATCGTACGGTCCGGGTCGTCCACCTCGCCGTTGCCCAGCGAGGTCTGCTGCGAGCGGAACGAGCGCAGGTCGAGCAGGTGCAGGTCGGCGAGCCGGCCGAAGCGCAGCCGACGGTAGGTGGTGCCGGAGACGGAGGTGCGGACGGGCATCCACTCGAAGTACGCCTGCTTGGCGGCGGCCACCCGCCCGGCCCAGGACCCCTCGGTGCCCGGCGTGTGGTTCTCCGCGCCGCCGGACCAGGCGTCGTTGGCGAACTCGTGGTCGTCCCAGATGGCGATGACCGGGTGGGCGGCGTGCAGGGCCCGGAGGTCGGGGTCGGTCTTGTAGTTGCCGTGCCGGGCGCGGTAGTCGGCGAGCGTGGTGATCTCGTGCGCGGGGACGTGCGGGCGCACCGCGCCGCCCTGCGCGGGGTACGCGCCGGTCGCGTACTCGTAGATGTAGTCGCCGAGGTGCAGCACCGCGTCGAGGTCGGTGCGGGCGGCGAGATGGCGGTACGGGGAGAACCAGCCGGCTTCCCAGTTGGCGCACGAGACCACACCGAAGCGGACGGCCCGCGCGGCGGCGTCGTGCGCCGGGGTGGTGCGGGTACGGCCGGCGGGGGAGGGCGTGCCGCCGGCGGTGAAGCGGAACCAGTAGTCGGTGGCCGGGCGCAGCCCGCGCACATCGGCCTTGACGGTGTGGTCGGAGGCGGCGGTGGCGGTCGCGGTGCCCCGCGCGACGACCGTGCCGAACAAGCTGCCCTCGGCCACCTGCCAGCCGACCTCGACGTCCGGCCCGATGCCGGAGCCGGGTAACGCGCCCGCTGCCGGGGTGACCCGGGTCCACAGCAGGACGCCGTCGGGCAGCGGATCACCTGAGGCGACGCCGTGCAGGAAGGCCGGCGCGGCCCCGGCGGCCACCGCGCGGGGCGCGGCG
>DOWQ01000069.1:0-2094 GCA_003519485.1 Streptomyces sp.
CACGGGCCGGCGACTGCCCGGTGGGCGGCTCGGCGAGAGGGCCGGGATGGCCCCGGTGAGCGGGCGGCCTGCGGGCGACGTGCGGGTGGCCGGGGTGGGGTGTGCGATCGGGCGGGGGTGCGGCGGGGGCGCGGCCCGGGCCCGGCGGGCGATGGGGGACCATGGAGGGGTGGCAACCAAGAGCGCGAAGCAGACGGTGTGGGACATGGTGCTGTCGATGGCGGTGATCGGCATTTTCGTCGCCGTCATCTACGTCTTCATTCCGCACGACGAATCGGAGGACCCGCTCAAGCGGGTCGACTACACGGTGGAGCTGGACTCGGCCCGCCGCGCCGCGCCGTATCGCATCGCGGCCCCCGAGGGGCTCCCGGAGCGTTGGAAGCCCACCTCGGTCACCTACGACGCCGACAGCCCGCAGGGCGCCGCCTGGCACCTGGGCTATCTCGACCCGGACGAGCAGTACGTCGCGGTGGAGCAGAGCGACGGCGAGCCGGCCGAGTTCATCGAGAGCGTCAGCCAGGGCGCGGAGAACACCGGCGAGACCCGGCGGGTGGCCGGGGAGGAGTGGGAGCGCTACGAGGGCGAGAAGTATGACGCCCTGGTGCGCGAGGAGCGCGGGGTGACGACGGTCGTCACGGGCACCGCCTCGTACGAGCGGCTCGTGAAGATGGCCGCCGCGCTCAGGACCTCCTGAGGGAGGCCGAGCGAGGCGGCCGGGGCCGTCCTGACCGGAGGGCCGTCCGGCTGATGGCACTCCGTGGCCGAGGGGCCCGTGNNACGGCCCGGCACCTGCGGACACGGCCCGGCACCTGCGGACACGGCCCGGCGCCTGTGGACGGAGACGGCCCGGCCCCCGCGGGCGGTCGCCGCCGTTGCCGGAGGGGTCGGGCCGAGCGCGGGTGTCAGACCGTGGTGACGACAGCGTCGTAGGCGAGCCGCGGCGAGCGGCCGGCCCAGGCGTTCTCACCGGGGCGGCCGATGTTCACGACGGCCAGCACCGCGTGGTCGCCGTCGGGGAAGAACTCCTTGTTGATGCCCGCGGCGTCGAAGCCGGTCATCGGGCCGGCGGCCAGGCCTGCGGCGCGCACGCCGATGATGAAGTAGCCGACCTGGAGCGCGGCGTTGAAGGAGCCGGCCTGCTCGCGCACCGGGCGCTCGCTGAAGAACGCGTCCTTGAGCCCCGGGGCGTGCGGCATCAGCTGCGGCAGCTCCTCGTGGAACTCGTGGTCCGTGGCGAGGATCGCGACCAGCGGGGCGGTCCCGGTCTTGGGCCGGTTGCCCTCGGCCATGTGCCCCACCAGGCGCTCACGGGCTTCGGTGGAACGGACCAGCACGATCCGCAGCGGGGACTGGTTGAAGGCGGTCGGCGCGTACTTGACCAGGTCGTAGATCTCCTGGACCTGTTCGTCGGTCACCGGCTCGTCGGTGAACGCGTTGGCGCTACGGGCTTCGCGGAACAGCAGGTCCTGGGCGGCTGCGTCAAGGGCCATGGTCATGGAGGGGGACACCTTCTCGGGGTCGTGAATCGTGCGGCGAACATCTTCACTGTAACCCGAATGTGTGAAGGTTCAACTAAATGGCGCCCGGTGTGCGCAAGGTCTCCGGCACGGACGAATCGCAGCATCCGCGGCCCTCGCCCCCGAAGCCGGCTTCGGGGCTCGACGCCGGCACCGGCAACAGGGGCCCGGCCGGCCGATGCTGTCGAAGCCGATTCGACAGCAGCCGGCCGCTCGGCTACTGGTTGCCGCCGAGCTCGAAGAGCAGGTAGAGGAAGCCGCCGACGAGGTGGCCCCCGACGAGGTAGGCGAAGAGCCGCAGTGCCAGCCCGCGCGGGAACCGCCCGTACCCGCGCTCGGCTCCGGGTTCATCCTTCGGCATGGTGGTTCCTTCTCTGAGTTGTCCGATCTGCCGGGAGCCGGGAGCCGGGATCAAGGTGCACGGCGGAGCCCCGCGCCGCCCAGGCACAGCTCGGCGACATCGGTCTGCAGCAGCGTGTGTACGAAGAGCAGCTCTGCGCCGTGCCGGGTTTCGGCGACGATGCGGTGCGGGACGAGTGAGTCGAAGTGCGCCGAGTCACCGGCGTCCAGTACGTAT
>DOWQ01000069.1:2116-2316 GCA_003519485.1 Streptomyces sp.
CTGGACGCCGAACGGCACCTGCACGCGCAGCGCCTGCATGGCCCGGCCGGAGCCGCCCGCCCGCCAGTACGCCCAGCCCTCGGATTCGGCCGCCTCCATCCGGTCGCCACGGATGACCGGGTCCTGCTGGGAAGACGTCTCGCCGAGCAGTTCGGAGACCGTCGTACCGTAGATGCGGGCGAGCAGGAGCAGCATGGGCA
>DOWQ01000069.1:2382-2590 GCA_003519485.1 Streptomyces sp.
TCGGGGCTCATGCTTCGATTGAGCCAGAGCTGTGCCTTTCAGGCAAGTTTTTTGCCCGAGAGGCAAACCTGCTCGACCGGACCTCGTGAAGAGCGCGGGATGCCCGCCGTGACTCGCCCGCCGAACGGCGGCCCTAGTCCTGCTCGGCGGAGCCGTCCGCCGGGCCGGCCTGGGGGGCCTTGGCGAGCGCCGCGTCGAGCCGCGCCCG
>DOWQ01000337.1 GCA_003519485.1 Streptomyces sp.
GGCGGGCGCGGCGGCCCCGCGGCGTTCGGCGTGCGCCCGTGGTGCGCGTGGGGCGTCGCACTGCCTACCGCACCGTGTCGTACGGCGCACCGTGTCGTACCGCGCCGTACGGCGCACCGCGCGGGAGCGAAGGCCGGGTCGCACCCTTCACCCGCGCCGGAACCCGCCGGGCAGGGGGTCCCCCCGCGTCCCGGGAGGGAACCGCCCGGAAAACGGCGGCGGAACTCTGTGGCCGCCCCCTCCCGGTACGGCCGCCGGACGCCGATACTCGCTGACGTCCCTCTCCACGCCGGGCCCCGAGCCCCGTGTGATCCAGCGCACAGCGGGCTGCTCGCCGTGCCCGTCCCCCGGGAGTTCCCATGGCCCGTGTCCGTCCCACCCGCAGAACCGTCGTCACCACCTTCGCGGCCGCCGTCGCGGGCACCGTGGCCGTACCCGCCCAGGCATGGGCGGCCGGGACCGGCCCCGCCCCGCTGCGCCGCGCGCACGCGCACAACGACTACGAGCACGACCGTCCCCTGCACGACGCGCTCGACCACCGCTTCACGAGCGTCGAGGCCGACATCTGGCTCATCGGCGGGCAGCTCCTCGTCGGCCACGACCTGTGGGACCTCACCCCCGAACGCACGCTCCGGTCCCTCTACCTGGACCCGCTGCTGCGGCGGGTGACGGCCAACCACGGCTCCGTGTACGCGGGTCACCGGCAGCCCTTCCAGCTCCTCGTCGACATCAAGAACACCGGCGAGGAGACGTATCTGGAGCTTCACCGCCAACTGCGGGACTACCGCCGCATGCTGAGCCTGTCGGCCGAGGGGGCCGTCCGTACGGGCGCGGTCACCGCCGTCGTCTCGGGCGACCGCGCCGCCCGCGCGCCGATGGAGGACCAGCGTCTGCGGTACGCCTTCTACGACGGCCGCCTCGATGACATGGACGGCTCGGCGCCCGCCTCCTTCCTCCCGCTGATCAGCGCCAACTGGACCTCCGTCTTCAGCTGGCAAGGGGAGGGGCCGATGCCCGCCGCGGAGCGTGAGAAGCTGCGCGGCATCGTCGGCGCCGCGCATGCCGAGCGCCGCCGGGTCCGCTTCTGGGCGACCCCCGACACGCCCGGCCGGGCGCGGGACGCCGTCTGGTCGGAACTCCTCGCCGCCGGTGTCGACCACATCAACACCGATGACCTGGCCGGTCTGGAGGCTTTCCTCGCCCGCAATGACGAGCGGCAGTCGTAACGCTCGGTCAACACCCATTCGGCGGACGCACGGATGGCCGGTAGGGGGCGGGCGATGGGCCACACTGACGGCCGAGCGCCGCTCCGTACCGTGTGCCGGCCAACTCGTGGCCGGCCGGCCGAGGAGGTTTGTCCGCGATGGTGGTATCCATCTCCGTGCTGCTGCTGCTCCTGATCCTCGCCGTGGTCTTCCTGCGCAGCGGAGCCCTGAAGATGTCGCACGCCCTGGTGTGCGTGCTGCTCGGCTTCCTGCTCGCGGGCACGCGGGTGGGACCGACCGTCCACAACGGCATCTCGGCCACCGCAGAGCTGGTGAGCGGCGTCCGGCTCTGAACGCGCCGAGGGTTGTCGCCGGTCGCCGGTCGCCGCCGACCGTCGCCGGGTCGACCGCTCCGGCGAGCGGTCCGGAGCGGTCAGGGCACGGCGCGCAGGTACGTACGTACGGAGCGGGCCCGGAGCCGTACGCCCGCTCCGGGCGCGGTCAGGCCCCCTGGGACATCAGCTCGGAGCGGATCAGGAACCGCACCCCCTCGGGTGCCTCCAGCGAGAAGCCGCTGCCACGGCCCTCCACCACGTCCACGATCAGGCGCGTGTGGCTCCACCGCTCGTACTGGCTGACCGAGATCCAGAACGGCACCGTCTCCTGGACCCCTTCGACAGCCAGTTCGGCCAGCAGCACATCGGAGCCGCCGGTCTTGAACTCCCCATCCTGGTAGCACATCGGCGCACTGCCGTCGCAGCAGCCGCCCGACTGGTGGAACATCAGCGGCCCGTGCATCTCACGCAACTGCCGCAGCAGCGCCGCCGCCGAACCGGTCAGTTCCACCCGTGTCACATCTGTGCTGCTGCTCATGCCTGCTCCCTCGGGATCGACGCCGGCCGTGCACCGGACCGTGGCCAGCGGCCGGGGGCACCTCCCACGGTCACACCGCGCGGAGGCCACGGCAAGACCCGCGAGTACGCCGGTACGGGCCGCCGGAAAGTGCGTTGCCGCGCACCACCGCCGCGGGAGAAGCTCGGCGCGTGCTGATCCGACGCGAGACCCATGCCGACATCGAAGCCGTCCGTGCCGTCCACACGGCGGCCTTCGCCGATCCGGAAGGACCGCCGGGCAGGACACCCGCCGAGGCCTGGCTCGTGGACACGCTGCGCGCGGACAGCGGCTGGATCCCCGCGCTGTCGCTCGTGGCCGTCGGCACCGGCGGAGAGATCGCCGGGCACGTGGTCTGCACCCGCGCCCGCGTGGGCCGGGCCGAGGCGCTCGGGCTCGGGCCGCTCGGCGTGCTCCCGGGGCGTCAGCGGCAGGGCATCGGCCACGCGCTGATGCACGCGGTGCTGGGCGCGGCCGACGCGCTGGGGGAGCCGCTGGTCGTGCTGCTCGGCCACACCGGGTACTACCCGAGGTTCGGCTTCCGGCCCGCTGCGGAGTACGGCATCACGCCGCCGGTCGCCGAGTGGGCGGAGCACTTCCAGGTCCGTACGCTCGCGACCTACGATCCGTCGATACGGGGTGACTTCGTCTACGCGGCGCCGTTCCGCGCTCTGTAGCCTCCTGCCTCCTGCCTCCCGCCTCGTCCTCCCGCTCGCGCCGGCCCAGCCCGTTCGCCGCGCCCGCCCGCGCCCTCCGCCGCGGACGGCGTCTCAGCTCCCGCCGTGCAGGACGAGGACCCAGCCGAGACAGGCCAGTGCCGCCGTCGCCGCCACCGTGCGGGCGAAGTTCCAGCGGACCCACTTCGCCTCGAAGCGTTCGCGCACCGCCGCGGCGCCGGTGGTGGCGTCCGGCGTCCCGGCGGCGGCGAGCGCTTCGTTGAGCGGGATGCTGACGCCGAAGGTGATGCCGAGCAGCACTCCGTGCAGGACGAGAGCGGCCACCGTCCACGCCGGCGCGGCCGGCGCGTCCTCGCCCAGCTGGAGGGCGAACGCCACGGCCGTCAGCAACGGCGCGCCTGCGAAGACGGCGGCGAACCAGCCGTTGAGGATCGCCTCGTTGATCCGGCGCATCGCTTCGGTGAATGTACGGTCGTCCACCCGCCGCAGGCCGGGCATGACGGCGCAGGAGAAGGCGAAGAAGAGGCCCGCGCTCAGCCCGGTGGCCGTGGTTGCCGCGACGAGCACGGCGGTCGTGGTTTCCGTCATGGCTGAAGTAAAGCCCGGGGCGGGTACGCATCACGCCGGAACGGCTCGATGCCGTAAGCCTCTTCCGGACCGACCGGCCGGGGGACCGGTTTCCTACGACTCCCGCCGGGCGGAACAACGGGGGAGCGCCGCGCCGTACGTCCCGTAGGACCGCCCACGCCGGCCGGACCGCCCGCTTCCGGATTCCGCGGCCGACCCCCGGCCGGGCCCCGGCCGACCGTCGGATCCGCCCACCGGATTCGGCCACCGGCCGGCGCGTGAACCGGGGCGTCGCCGGCCGGGTCGGCGTGCCGCTGGGCCGGGTCGCGGTCGTTCCACCGCGCCGAGCGCCGCCGCGTGCGGCCGATCGGCCGCCGAAAGGCTTCGGAGGAGCGGGTCGACGGGGCTTTTCCGCTACGGATGCCGAATCGCGTGGCCAATGCAATCGTTCAGTTCAGAATTGTATGAAATTGGATGGCAAGGAAAGGGTCCGGCTGGCGGGAAGTAAGGCGCGATGCGGGGGCCCGAGTTGCGGTCCGGACGGCAGGAGCATTTGTTTCGGCCTCGTTTCCGTATCCGTAACCAAACTCTTGTCATGTACGGCTCGAAACCTTAGTGTGGGAGCGCTCCCACCCCTGCACCCCCCACGGATCAACGGGAGATCGGACGACCGGCCTGAGAATAGGCTGATATGTCGCCCCGGCTTCCCGATCCGGCAGGTCGTTACGTCTCGGCCCTCCGCACCCCCCGTGCGGGTGCGTCAATCGCCGGTCCGATCCGGAATCGGCTGAAAGACGTCCCCCGCGCACCGGAAAGGCAGTTGCCGCCGGCTTGCGCCGACCACTGCCGCTGAGGACCGGTCGGTACGGCTATGCCCTTGTTTCGGCAGAGGAGTTCCCGGGAGCCGGACAGCATCGTCGGATTTTGCATTCCTGTGGCCGGTCGGTTCGTCACGGCCCCGGGGCGGACGTGCTGCCCGGATGAGGTTCCGCCGGGCCGGCGGCGCGGTGCCGTCCGGCTCCCGGGTCCTCGCTCAGTGCGGGCGGATTCGGGATCGTCCCCGTTCCGTCATGGTCCACGACGATCGATTGGAGAATCATGTCCCGTGTTCTTCTGGCGACTGGGGCCGTCGCGGCGTTATTCGCCTCCACGCTCTCCGTTTCCGCCGCCTCCGCACAGGAGGCGGAGACGGCCACTGCCCCGCCCGAGAAGATCGTGGTCGGCGTCAACACCGTCAACGGCTCGGGCTGCCCGGCAGGGACGGCCGCCGTCGCCGTCTCTTCGGACAACACGGCCTTCACCGTGACGTACAGCGACTACCTCGCCCAGGTGGGCGTGGGCTCGCAGCCGACGGACTCCAGAAAGAACTGCCAGCTCAACCTCGATGTGTTCGTACCGCACGGCTTCACGTACGCGATCGCGAGCGTGGACTACCGCGGGTACGCGTACCTGCAGGACGGTGCGACCGGTCTGCAGAAGGCGTCGTACTACCACCAGGGCTCCGCCGAGACCTTCTCGTCGGCCCACCACTTCAACGGCCCGTACGACGACAACTGGCAGGCGACCGACACCACCGAGATCGGCGAGCTCGTCTATGCGCCCTGTGGTGTGCAGCGGAACTTCAACATCAACACCGAGCTGCGGGTCGACGGCGGCGAGTCCAACACGAAGGCGTCCACCAGCTTCATGGCGATGGACTCCACGGACGGCGCCGTCAACACCGTCTACCGGATCGCCTGGAAGGAATGCAACGAGTGATGCTGCCGCGCGCACGGCGCGCGGCCGTGTCCCGGTGAGCAACTCAGCGCGGCCCAGCAGGAATGGCCGCGGACCGGGACGTCCCCACCGGTGAATCCAGGCACGAAGGGCTGGTGACCCGGATATCCAGCACCCCCCACTCCGGACCTGTGTGGAGCATCTCGCCGCACGGTCGCGGAACTCGAACGACCCGGGCTGATATCCCCCGCGTCTCAACGGCAGCAGTCGCTGAGTCGACGGGGGTGTCACCCGATGCATCCGAAAGGCCTTAAAGCGCTTCAGAAGCTTTGGTCGGCAACGTGAGAATGCGGGGGTGCCATGCCCCGGGTCCCTTTTCGCATCGCATTCCGTACCACCCCCGTGCCCGTAATGACGTGCTGAATGGGGGACGGCGGGATGCCGGCGCAGTTGCGAATCGACTCGACTCGGCGAGTTCCACCCAGTAAACGGCGTCGGGACACCTCTGTCTCCCGGCGCGGTCCACAGACGACCGATTGGAGAACCATGTCCGGTGTTCTTGCCGCGGGTGGCGCGGCGGTGGCGTTACTCGCCTCGTCGTTCTTCACTCCCAACATCATCGCCTCGCCACCGAACTTCGACGACGCGCCGACCGACAGAATGGTCATCGACGTCGCGACCGTCAACGGCTCGGGCTGCCCGGCGGGAACGGCCGCCGTCGCCGTCTCCGCGGACAACACGGCCTTCACCGTGACCTACAGCGAGTACCTCGCGCAGGTCGGTGTCGGTGCCAAGCCGACCGACTTCCGCAAGAACTGCCAGCTCAACCTGGCGATGCGCGTCCCGCAGGGCTTCACGTACGCGATCGCGAGCGTGGACTACCGCGGGTACGCGTACCTGGAGGACGGCGCGACCGCGGTGCAGAAGGCGCAGTACTACTTCCAGGGATCGCCGGACACGGACGAGGGCGTCCACCAGTTCGTCGGCCCGTACGACGACAACTGGCAGGCGACGGACGAGACCGAGCTCGGCGCGCTGGTGTGGGCCCCGTGCGGGGAGATCCGCAACTTCAACATCAATACGGAGCTGCGCGTCAACGGCGGCGAGTCCGACACCACGGCGACCACCAGCTTCATGGCGATGGACTCGACCGACGGTGACGTCAACACGACCTATCAGATGGCCTGGAAGGAGTGCCCGGACAACGGTGGCACCGGCTGACGGGCGCCTGGCCGGCGTCTTCCGGCCCGTTCGGGGCACCAGCACGTTCGTCGGCGCCACCGAACCGCACTGTTCGATCCGCGGCGCTGACCCCTGGCGCTGATCCGTAGCGCTTTCGCACGGCCGCGCGCGCCGGCCGTGCGAGCCCGAACGGCCCGGGGCGCGGAGCCACAGCCAGTGGCTCCGCGCCCTCCGGCGTACGCAGCACGGACGTCGGCCGCCGCCCGTTCCGGAAAACCGGTGGCCGGGACGCTCACCCCGGTGTTCTGATGCCCGATGTGACCTCTGTGGGCGTCGGCGACCGCCGTGAGCGGGCCCTGCTGAACCGGATCGAGCGGTATTTCGACGCGGTGCCGCGGCAGAGTGCCCGCGCCGAGGAGCTGGGACCGCTCACCCTGTTCGTCAGAGAGGGCCGGGGCTGGCCCTTCTACGCGCGTCCGCGCCGGGGCGGGACCGGAACGGGGACCGGGGCCGTGAACGCCGCCGACGTGGACAGGGTACGCGCCCGGCAGCGGGAACTCGGCATTCCGGAGAGCTGCGAATGGATCGCCGAGATCACGCCGGGACTGCGGGCGGCGGTCGAGGAGTCGGGGCTCGTGGTGCACGAGCACCCACTGATGGTCCTCGGCCCCGACGGGCCGGCGCTTCCCGTGGCGGAGCTGCCCGACGGCCTGTCGGTGCGCATCCTGGGCCCGGACGATCCGGCCCTCCGCAGCGCGCTCGCCGTTCCGCACCTCGCCTTCGCCGAGCCGGGGACCGGGATCGGCGCGGCGGGCCCGGCGGAGCTCGCCGAGACGATGTGGGAACAGGCCGGCGACGGGTCGCTGGAGGAGACCGCCGGAGCCATCCGTGAAGGACTGACCGCGGTCGCCGCGGCGGTGGAGGACGGCACGGCCCTCTGCGCGGGCCGGCACCAGCCGGTCGGGCAGGTCAGCGAGATCGTCGGCATCGGAACGCTGCCCGCGGCGCGCCGCCGCGGCCTCGGCCTGGCGGTCACCGCGGAGCTCGTGGCCGACGCACGGTCGCGCGGCGTCCGTACGGTCTTCCTCTCAGCGGGCGACGACGACATCGCGCGGCTCTACGCGCGGCTCGGATTCCGTACGGTCGCCACCGCGCTCATCGCCGAGCCGGCCGGACTCTGAAATGTCACGGGGGCCGCCGCGGCTGTCGCCCCCGTGGCTGCCGCGGCACAGCCGGACGGGCCGAGTGCCCCCGCCGCGTGAGGGCCGCCGACCAGGGGAGACGGCGGCGGGACCCCGATTGTCCGACCCGGGTGATGTGATCTGCCGGGAAGGAAGAAGGCGTACGGGCCGGCACGGCGGCCCGTGGCCGACTCGAGGCGGGAGCGGGACAGTGCCGGAGCGGATGGACGGGACAGCGGTCCGGATCGAGCAGTGGGCGGAAACGGACCTGGAGCTGCTTCGACGCAGCAATGTGCCGGCGATGACGGAGCATTTGGGCGGCCCGGAGACCGAGGAGAAGATCCTCGCGCGCCATCGGAAGTATGTCGCGATCGCAGGGACGGGGACCGGCCGGATGTTCCGCGTCGTCCTTTTGCCCGAGGGGCGGGTGGCCGGCTCGGTCGGGTACTGGGACAGCGTCTGGCAGGGCGAGGGTGTGTACGAGGCGGGCTGGGCCGTGCTGCCGGAATTCCAGGGCCGGGGGATCGCGGTCGCGGCCGTCACGAAGGCCGTTGCCCGGGCGCGGGCGGACGGCAATCACCGGCACCTGCACGCGTTTCCGTCCGTCGGGAACCCGGCGTCGAACGCGGTCTGCCGCAGGGCGGGTTTCTCGCTCGTCGCCGAATGCGACTTCGAGTATCCCGTCGGCCATGCCATACGGTGCAACGACTGGATCCGGGACCTCACTTCGGTGATGTGATCTCCCCTCCCGGCCGCCCCCGCCCCGAAGGCCGGGAAGGGCCGGAAGAAGCCCGGACCAGGGACTACCGGCCCTGAGACCGGTGCCGGAGTCCGCCGTTCGCGCCACCGAACGAAAAACAGCCGCTGTGACTGGTCTTGTCACGGCATCCCGAGACTCAATACAGTCCGCTCCGGCAGCTACATGGGAGCGCTCCCATGTTCCACACGTTACTGCTGAAGGGACACTGATGAGACCGCGCATACGATCCGTCACGATGGCGATCCTGGTGGTGCTGGGCTCGCTGGCCGCCTTTGTGACCACAGCTCTCCCGGCCCAGGCGGACGAGCTGATCTGTGACCAGTACGGAACGGCCACGATCCAGGGCCAGTACGTGGTGCAGAACAACCGCTGGGGCACCAGCTCCACCCAGTGCGTCAACGTGACCGGCAACGGCTTCACCGTCGCCCAGGCGGACGGCTCCGTCTCGACCAGCGGGCCGCCCAAGTCCTACCCCTCGGTCTACAACGGTTGTCACTACACCAACTGCTCGCCGGGCACCAAGCTGCCGGCCCAGCTCAGCAATGTGAGCAGCGCGCCCAGCAGCATCTCCTACTCGTATGTCAGCAATGCCGTCTACAACGCCTCGTACGACATCTGGCTCGACCCGTCACCGAAGACGGACGGCGTCAACCAGACCGAGATCATGATCTGGTTCAACCGGGTCGGCCCGATCCAGCCGATCGGGTCCCAGGTCGGCACCGCCTCGGTCGGCGGCCGGAGCTGGGAGGTCTGGACCGGAAGCAACGGCGCGAACGATGTGATCTCCTTCGTCGCGCCCTCCGCGATCGCGAGCTGGAGCTTCGACGTCATGGACTTCGTGGACGAGACGGTCCGCCGGGGCATGGCCACGAACTCCTGGTACCTGACGAGCGTCCAGGCCGGATTCGAGCCGTGGCAGAACGGCGCCGGTCTGGGCGTGAACTCCTTCTCCTCGGCGGTGAACACCGGAAGCGCGACCGGCGGTGACGGGGACGGGGACGGCGGCGGCGATCCGGGGACGCCCGGCGGCTCGGACAGCTGCGAGGTCGAGTACAGCACGCACTCGTGGCCGGGCGGGTTCACCACCGACGCGACCATCACCAACACGGGCTCCACGGCGATCGACGGCTGGGAGCTGGAGTTCACGCTGCCGGCCGGCCAGGCGGTCACCAACGCCTGGAACGCGACGATCACTCCGTCCAACGGCACGGTGACGGCCGACGACGCCGGGTCCAACGCCCGGATCGCCCCGGGCGGCGGCACCCAGTCGTTCGGCTTCCAGGGCACCTACCAGGGCGCCGCGTTCAGCAGCCCCACCCAGTTCGACCTCAACGGCACCAGCTGTACCGTGACGTGAACCCGGCGGCCCGCCTCGGCGGCCCGCCGCTCACCGGGCGAGGCGTGGGGTGTTGCACCGCACTCCGGGCTCGTACCGCACTCCCGGCGGTACAACCCCGCTGCCGGGGCCTTTCACCGGCGAGAGATGGCCCCCGGACTCGCTGACCGGGCCTCATCCGGCCCCCCAGCCGATACGATTGACCACGGACGCACCCCCATCAACCGTCCCGTGGAAGGGAAGTCCGTGAGCAGTCTCAACAAGGGGTACGAGAAGGTCGAAGTGACGCTCAAGTGGGACCCGAGCGCCGCCGGCACACCGGCCAACGATCTCGACATCGTCGCCGCGCCCTATTCCGCCGAGGATCCGTACGGCAAGCCCGCGTATCTCGTGCACTTCGACAGCAGGTCGCCGGACGGCACCATGACCCTCAGCAGGGACAGCCGGACGGGCCTGGGCTTCGGCACCGACGAGGCCATGACCCTCGAACTCGACCGGCTGTCCTCCGCGTACAGCCGCGTGGTCGTGGGCGTGGCCATCCAGCAGCGCGAGGGGCGCAAGACCTTCGCCGAAGTGACGAACTGCGGCATCCGGATTCTGGACGGCCACATCGAGCTGGCGCAGAACGACTTCACCGGAGTCGCCGAGTTCACGGCCGCGACCGTCGCTGAATTCACCCGGAACGAGTCGGGGGCGTGGGAGTTCCGCGAAACCGTCCGCGGATTCGACGCCGACCCGACGTACTTCGCCGAGCTGATGGGCAAGGACCATTCCTGATCCGAACAGGAGCGGGGACGCCGACAGGCACGGCGACAGGCACGGCGACAGCCCGGAGGGCGGCGAGCGGAGCGAACCCGGTGCCCGCGTGACCGAGAGCTGGAATCCCACCGGCGCCGGCGTGCTGCGGCTCCCCTCCGGACGCCTGGTACGGGGACGGGCGCTCCGCCGGCCACTGTCGGCCGGGCCGCCGCCCACGTACGCCGTCCATCTGCTCGGCAAGCAGCCACCCGACGTCCCCTGGGAGGCACGGTGGCTGCGCTGGCCGGACTTCCGGCTGCCGAGCAGCTCCGCCGAGGCCCGCGCCGTCCTCGGCGAGGCCTGGGAGCGTGCCGCGGGAGAGCGCGTCGAGCTCGCCCGCGGCGGTGGCCGCGGACGGACCGGCACGGCCCTGGCCTGCCTCGCCGTCCTCGACGGGGTGCCGGCGGACCGGGCGGTGCGGTTCGTGCGGGAGCACTACGACTCGCACGCCGTCGAGGCCCCGTGGCAGAAGCGCTATGTGCGGCGCTTCGCCGACTGACCGTTTCCGCCTTGCCCGCCCCGCATCGTGCGCCGCGGCGGCGTCGTACCGGGGCGGGCCCGGCTCGTATCGACCGGCAACAGGCGCGGAGCCGGTGCTGTGAGCAGCCCTGATGAGATTCCGTGACCCTCTAGGTGAGACCGGAGACGGCGACCGGTGCGGTGGTTCCTCCCGGCTCGAAGGAGCTCAGGCTCGGGTCGTGGTCCAACTCCCCGATGTCGTACATGGGCGTCATCCAGTGGAAGAAGTTGTCGCCCCGCTCGCGGAGCAGCTCGTAGAGGCGGCGCATCAGGCGTCGGCATACCAACTGCATCTCGGGGTGCGGATAGCGGTTGTGGAGCTCGTGGGGGTCCTGGACCAGGTCGTACAGCTCATTGACCGACTCGGGATTGATGATCAGCTTGTAGCGGTCGTCGCGGATCATCCGCTGCGGGTAGGGGAAGTGATGGCCGTGGAACTCGGCGACCAGCTCGCCGGGCCATTCCGGGTGCTCACCGCGGACGAGCGGCACCAGGCTGCGGCTGTCCACCGCCGGCGAGGTGTCGCAGCCCGCCAGCTCCAGGATGGTCGCCGTGCAGTCGGTGAGCGTGACCAGCTCCTGCCGCACCTGCGGGGCGGCGCCCGGGATACGCACGATGCCGGGGATGTGGTAGATGTCCTCGTACATCGCCGGACCCTTGTCGTGCAGCCGGTGGGCGCCGGTGAACTCGCCGTGGTCGGCGGTGAAGAAGACCGAGGTGTCATCGCTCAGGCCGAGCTCGTCGAGCCGGGTCAGGATGCGGCCGATCTGCTCGTCGATCAGCGTGACGTAGCCCCAGTAGACGGCGATCAGTTTCCGGGTGACCTCGATCGGGATCGTGTCGAAGGTCCAGTGCTCGCTGTAGTTGCGCTGCACCGGGGGTTTGCCCTCGAAGGTCTCGGCTATCGACGCGGGCAGCTCGACCAGGTCCGGGGAATAGAGGTCGAAGTAGGCGTCGGGCAGCAGATAGGGCAGGTGCGGCCCGAAGAAGTGGGTGGCCAGGAAGAACGGCTTGCCGTCCGCGGCGTACTTGTCCAGCTGCTCGATGGCCCGGGTGGCGAGGTAGTACTCGAAGGTCGCCTCCACCGGCTGGTGCAGCCGCGCCGCCAGCAGGTTGCCCGGGTTGCCGTTGGGGGTGGTGCCGCGGATCGGCTCCGATATCCGGTACGGCGGCAGGTCCCGCTCGGCCAGGTAGGCCAGGTAGTCGGGGTGGTCGACGGGGTTGTGCCAGCCGGGCAGGTCGGGCCCGTCGAAGCCGTACGACGCGGCATTGCGGTGTGTGCCGCCGTGCCACTTGCCGATCAGGCCCATCTGGTAGTCGCGCTCCCGCAGGGCGCTCGGAAACGTGAACGCGTCCTCGCGCAGATCCTCCAGGTAGCCCACGTTGCGCTCGTAGTTGGCGAGCAGCCGGTGCCGGAACGGGGCCTGGCCGGTGAGCAGGCTGGCCCGGGCCGGGGTGCAGATGGCGGTGGGCGTGTAGAACCGGTCGAAGCGGGTGCCGGTCGCGGCCAGCCGGTCGAGGTGGGGGGTCGCCACATGCGGATTGCCGTAACAGCCCAGGGTGTCGACGCGGTGCTGGTCGGTCATGAGGAACAGCAGGTTCACTTGGCAGCTGCCTTCGCGTAGTCGTCACCGGTGTAGTACGAGGACGGGTCGGGCCTCGTCTTGAGCTGGCCGGTGCGGACGAAGAAGTCGCCCAGTCCGTTGAGCCACTCGTCGACGGTGCCGTCCTCGGTCTTGGCGACGAGATCGGCGGTCGAAAGCGTCTCGACGTTCGCGGCGTCCGACTTCACCTTGTCCGTGTCGAGCTTGAGCAGCTCTGCGGTCTGGGCGATCGTCTCCTCCGGGTGCTCGGCCCGCCAGTCATTGGCCTCCTGCAGCACCTTGACGACCTTGCTGGAGAGCTCCGGCTTCACCTTGTTGCCCGCGACGAAGGCGGTGGGGAAGGAGTTGTCGAGGTCCCGGGTGCTGGCGACCTCCACCAGCTTCGGCACCTTCTCCTTGATGGTGTCGATGAGCGGATACCAGATACCGGCGCCGTCGATCTGCCCGGAGGCGAACGCGGACACGATCGTGGCCGGGTCCATCTGCACCTTGGTGACGTCCTTGAGCGTCATACCCGCCTCTTCGAGCGCGTAGTTGAGCGCCATGTCGCCCGAAGTGCCCTCGGGAACGCCGATCTTCTTGCCCTTGAGGTCTTTCATCGAGTCGATTCCGGGCTGGGCGATGACCCGGTCGGCGTACGCGAGCGTGTTGATCGCGACGACCTTGGCCTTGCCGGAGGCGGGCAGCCACATGGCACCCGGGCCGATGTAGCCGAAGTCGAGGTCGCCGGCGCCGAGCGCCTGGATTTGCACGGGGCCGTTGTTGAAGGACTTGATCTTCGGCGTGAGGCCCGCCTTCTTCCACAGGCCCTGGTTCTCGGCGATCGCCAGCAGGCTCGCGCCGTTGTAGTCGCTGATGTAGCCGAAGGTCACCGTGGTGTCATCGGCGGAATCACCGGAGCAGGCGTTAACGGAAAGTGTCAGCACGGTCACCGTAGAGGCGGCCGCGAGGGCACGCCGAATTCTGCTGTTGCGCATGGCGGGACAGTCCTCTCGGGGGAGTTGGCTCGGTGTGCGTGGGGCGGTGGTGCGCTCGGGCGCCGCGACGCGGACGACCAGGAGGTGCCCCGGGGGCCCGGGTGTTCAGAACTCATGCGACGGGGGCGGCGGACGTCTGGTGATAGACCGCGTGCCAGACCTCGTTGCGAATCCGGCCGAACTCGGGGGAGAGCCGGATCTCCTCGTTCCGCGGATAGGGCAGATCCACGTCGATGACCGAGTGGATACGGCCCGGCCTGGCCGCCATCACGACCACCCGGCTGGCCAGGTAGACCGCCTCGTCCACATCGTGGGTGATGAACATGACCGTGCGCTGCTCCTGGCTCCAGGTGTCGAGCAGCTGGTCCTGCAACTGCACCCGGGTCAGCGCGTCCAGCGCCCCGAACGGCTCGTCCATCAGCAGCAGCTGCGGGTTCACCGCGTAGGCGCGGGCGATGGCGCAGCGCTGCTTCATGCCGCCGGACAGCGTCTTGGGCAGCGCGTCGGCGAAGTCGCCGAGCCCGACGAGGTCGATGGCGTGCTGGGTCCGCCGTTTGCGCTCATCGGCGGGGATCGAAGCCAGCTTCAGCCCGAACTCGACATTGTGACGTACCGTCAGCCACGGGAACAGCGCGTACTGCTGGAAGATCACACCGCGGTCCGGGCCCGGCCCGTCGACCGGCGTGCCTTCCACCAGAACCTGGCCGGCGGTGGGTTCGAGCAGACCGGCCGCCATGCTCATCAGCGTGCTCTTGCCGCAGCCGGACGGCCCGACGACGGTGACGAACTCCCGGTCGGCGATGTCGAGCGACACATGGTCGAGCGCGGTGAAGGTGGTGTCCTTCATCGGGTAGGTCTTGACCACGTCCTGGAATGAGATCTTGGTTTTCATCGGCGCTCCTGCCAACCGGTGAGTCGTCGTTCGGCGAGCAGCAGCAGCCGGTCCATGACCAGCCCGAGCACCCCGATGGCGATCAGCCCCACGAAGACCTTGGGGATTTCGTAGTACGTCGAGGCGTACTGCATGCGGAAGCCCAGGCCCTCCTGGGCGGCGATCAGCTCGGCCGCCACCACGGTCGCCCACGCCGCGCCGAGCCCGATCCGCATCCCCACGAGGATGAAGGGGGTGGACGCCGGGACGACGACCTTGACGAAGATGGTCCGGTCCGACGCTCCGAGCACCCGCGCGGCATTGATCAGTGTCCGGTCCACGTCGGTCACGCCCTGGAAGGCCGCCACCACACAGGACATGAACGCCGCCAGGAAGATCACCGCGATCTTCGGCGTCTCGCCGATGCCCATCAGCACGATCGCCATCGGGATGAGTGCCAGGGGCGGGATCGTCCGGAAGAACTGGATGAACGGCTCGATCAGCCCCCGGGCCGTGGGGTACCAGCCCATCAGGAAGCCGACCGGAACGGCCAGCGCCGTACCGAGCGCGAAGCCGAGGAGAACCCGGCGGAGGCTGGCCAGCGCGTCATCCAGCAGAGTGCCGTCGGCGATCATGGCGCCGGCTTCCTCCACCACGGGGAGCGGTCCCGGCAGGTTGTCCATGCCGAGCGACGCCAGGACCCACACGGTCAGGCCGATGACGAGGGCGATCAGATTGAGTACGAGCGGATGACGGGAGCGGCGTACGGCCCGCCGCTCCGAGGGCGGTGCGGATTTCACCTCATGTGGAGTGATCACGGCCATGGGTGCCTCGTCTGGTTCATACATGCTCCTCGGGGTCCGGCTGTGCCGGGTAGCGAGAGAGAAGAGGGGATTCGTGCAGGACCAGGGCGATACCGCCGAGCGCACCGCCGGCCTCGCCGAGATCGGCCCGGCGCAGATCGATCCGGTGCCGCGCGAGCGGCAGGATGTGGGCGTGGATGGCTTCCTCGACCGGCTCGATGAGTGCCGCGCCGGCCTCGGCCAGCTCACCACCGATCACGATCACGCCGGGCCCGGTCGCATTGCACACCGCGGCGAGCACGGTGCCGATCCGGTCGCCGACCCGGCGCAGCACGTCATGGGCCACCGAGTCGCCGGCCTCCGACGCCGCCAGGAAGGCGGCGATGTCGTCCGCCCGTCCGCCCGCGGTGCGGTAGGAGTCGAGGACCGCGCCGATCGACGCCACGGTCTCGAGGCATCCGGTTCCGCCGCACTCGCAGCGCGCCGCCCCGGCCGTCTCGACGGTGATGTGCCCGAACTCGCCTGACAGCCCGTCCACGCCGCGGTGCAGCGAGCCGCCGACCACCAGGCCGCCACCCACACCGTGTGACAGCCGCAGATACAGCACGTCCTCGTCGCCGGCGGCAGCACCCCACACCGACTCGGCCAGTGCGGCCAGCCTGGTGTTGTTGTCGAGCAGCACAGGCACCCCGAACCGCTTGCCGAGGAGCCGGGGCAGGCCGTTGACACGGTCGGCGTGCGTGGTGTCGGCGCCCGGGGCGCCGATGGGACCGACGACGCCCACGCCGATCGCGCTGAGTGCGCCGAGTCGCAGCGTTCCCTCGGCCAGGGTGGCGATCAGGCGCTCGGCGATGTCGACCTGCTCCTCCCAGGGCAGATCCGCGGCGTGCGGCTCGCTCGCCGACCCGATGACCTCGTGCGCGACATTGACCGAGGCGACATGCACCGCGCGCCGGGCGAAGTCGATGCCGATCGCCTGGCCGGCCTCGGGGTTGAGGGCCAGCGTCTCCACCGGCCGGCCTCGCTTGCGCAGCGCCGGGTCCGGTGCGGAGGCGACGATGGCGCCGCTGTTCACGAGTTCGGCGATGATGTCGTAGAGGGTCGTACGGGACAGTCCGCTCCACTTGCCGAGCTCGCCCCGGCTGAGCGGGCCGCGCTTGCGCAACAGGTCCAGTACGCGTTCCTCGTGTCCCCGCCGAAGCCGTGCCAGGGGGTCGTCGTGACGTTGCATGCCGACAGCATGCTGACGCCCCATGTTTTCGTCAATGCCCCGGAAAAAAGAATTTCACCGGCGGTCGATCCACTCGCCGGGAAGCGCCCGTACTCGTATAGTCGCCGCCGCGTGCGCCACGTACGCCAGGGAGGAGACCATGAAGGACATCGAAACGGATGCTGCACCCGAGGTCAGGGCGTGCTGCTCGCCCTCACGCGAAGCCGGGCCCGGGCCCGGAGCCGGACTCAGGACCGGGCCCGGCTTCGGGGCCGGTTCCGCCTCCGCCGGAATCGCGCCGGATTTCCGGGCCGGCGGCACCGAGGGCATGGCCCGGCTGCCCGGCGGTACGTTCCTGATGGGCACCGAGGATGCGGAAGGCTTCCGCTCCGACGGTGAGGGTCCGGTGCGCGAGGTGAGGCTCGCGCCGTTCCGGATCGACGTGCACGCGGTGACCAACGAGCGGTTCGCCGCGTTCGTGGACGCCACCGGCCACACCACCGAGGCCGAGCGATTCGGCTGGTCGTACGTGTTCGCCGGGTTCCTGCCCGCCGCGCTCCGTCGCGCTGCGGCACGGCCTGAGCAGACGCCGTGGTGGTGCGGGGTTCCCGGCGCGTTCTGGAAGGCACCCGAGGGGCCCGGCAGCGGGATCGCCGGACGAGCCGACCACCCCGTGGTCCATGTGTCCTGGAACGACGCGATCGCCTACTGCCGGTGGGCCGGCACCCGGCTTCCGGCGGAGGCCGAATGGGAGTACGCGGCCCGGGGCGGCCTCGAGCAGCGCCGATACCCGTGGGGGGACGAGCTCACGCCCGGAGGTGAGCACCGCTGCAATATCTGGCAGGGGCGGTTCCCGAGCAGGAACACCGCCGAGGACGGCTACCGGGCCACCGCACCGGTGGACGCCTTCGAACCCAACGGGTTCGGCCTGTACAACGTGGCGGGGAACGTGTGGGAGTGGGCCGCCGACTGGTGGCACACCGACCACACCGCCACCCCGCGCAGCAACCCCGTCGGCCCGGCCGGCGGCACGGCCAAGGTCATCCGCGGCGGTTCGTACATGTGCCACCACTCCTACTGCAACCGCTACCGCGTCGCGGCCCGTAGCTCCAACACCCCCGACAGCACGGCGGGCAATATCGGCTTCCGCTGCGCGAGTGACGTGTAGCCGGCGGCACGCCATCGAGATGATGGTCGATCACGCGATCCCGTTACGCGATCGCAATGTTCCAAGCCGCCCGTCAGTAGCGGGCCTTGCGACCTGTGGAAATGCCGCGGCACGCGGATCCGTTGGAGCGCGGGACTCTCCGGATTATTTTTCCGACCTGTTGACGAAAATCGAGGGGCGCTCACATGCTGTGCGGCATGACACCCCAGGACGGCCCTCTGCCACGCCGCTCCGTCCATCTGGCGGCCGATGCGGTCGCACCCGAGGTCCTCTGCACGGCGCGCGAATCGCAGGCAGTGCCAACCTCCGCCGGCGGGTCCTGTCAGGCAAGGCACCGGCGTCCTGGCCGACGAAGGAGAACGTGACTGATGACCAGCTCCGAGAACGGGTTGCACATCGACCGGCGGTCCCTGTTGGCCGTCGCCGGCTCCTTGGGAGTGGCGGCGGCACTGCCCGCGACCGCCGCTCAGGCGGCGTCGGCGAACACAGCGCCGATGCGGCACCACCCGTCGAACTGGCCCGACCCCGAGCCCTACGGCCTCGCGGACACCCGGCAGGACCTGTGGCCGCGGGAGGACAACTCCTTCGTTCTCCCGCTGGAGCTGCGCCCGCGTGACGAGGAGCGCGGCAAGGTCTGGATGCGGGACACCTACGTCAACTGCTTCGTCGTCGACGGCCGTCCGCTCTACGTCGCCACGGGCACCACCCGCGTGCCCGGGCTCGAGCCGGCCGCCCCGTGGAACGACGGCATCTTCGTGTGGGTGGCCCCGTCCCTGCAGGGGCCGTGGAGGCTGATCGACACGGCCTGCATCCGGCCCGACGCCGAGAAGGGCAAGGTGTGGTCACCCGAGTTCGTCGGCGAGAACGGGCCCGGGCGCACGGTCGTCGCGCCGTGGCAGGAGTACTGGCACGACGACCGGTTCGGCAAGCGCGGCAATGTCTGGGCCCCGGAGCTGCACTACTTCCGGGACAAGTGGTACATCGTCGCGTGCATGGGCGACCACTCCCGGAAGGTCGGCTCGTTCATGCTGGTGAGCGAGGGCGGGGCGGAAGGACCGTACCGGCTGGTCGAGGGCAACCACGAGAAGCCCTTCGGCGAATCGTTCATCGGGGGGCCGAGGTTCATCGAGCCCGGCGCCTACCACCACATCGACGGCAGCCTCTACACCGAGGGCGACGACGCGTGGCTCGTGCTGCACAACGACCTGTACGCGAAGTTCCGGGACGACATGGAGGACATCGTCCCGATGAGTGACCTCCCGAGGTTCCAGCAGAAGCCGTACTCGCCCGAGCCGTATCTCGAGGGTGCGTACGTGTTCAAGCACGGGGGCAAGTACTACCTCCTGCACGCCGCCTGGGACCGGACGTCGATCGGTCCCGACGGCAGCACACGGTACGCCTACGACCCGCCCGCCCCCGGCCGCACGCAGTACCAGTACGACGTGATCGTCGCCGTCTCGGACCACTTCGAGGGCCCGTACTCGGAGCGGTGGACCGCGGGTGTCGGCGCAGGCCACAACAACTTCTTCAGGGACCACAGCGGCCACCTGTGGGCGACGTTCTTCCGCAACCCGAACGTCGGCTACTGGTCCGACCCGTCACGCATCGCCGACGCCGCCGTGCCCGGTGTCGTACGGCTGGAGTGGACCGGCCCGGAGGGCGACCGGCTGTACGTCCAGCGCCGCAACCAGGGCCGTACGATCAGCGGTTGACCCTGCGCGCGGAGGCCGGCGCTCCGCGCGGACGGAGGCCGGCCGCCGCCTGTTCTTGCCCCCTCACCGGATGACCGGTGAGGGGGCAGTGGCAGCGTCGTGTACGTCCGGGAGAAGCCCAGCTTCTTCCGTGAGCACGACACCAGCTCGGCGATGCGGTTGCTGAGCCGTGCGGGCTGGATCGAACTGACGGCCAGTCACGCCGATCGTCTCCGAAATGTTGACCAAGGCGGCCCGACAGAACTCTCACAACCGGCACCGCCGGTTCACAAAAGACCGGAAGTAGTGTCGTGGCCGTCCCAGTCACTCCTGTTTTGGGGGAAACACGCATGGCATCGAACACGCTCACAAAAGGGCTGTTAGGAATCCTCACAGCCGCCGCCCTCAGCATCGGCACCCTTGCCGGCGCAACCACAGCCACCGCCGCACCCACCCAGCAGGTCCCCACCCGGACCGTCACCATCGCGGCCGTCAACAACCTCGGCCTCACCACCACCGAAGCCAAGAGCGCACAGTGCTACGTCCGCGACGCCGGATTCAGCCCCGGCGCGATCGACGGCCAGCTCGGCTCCAGCAGCTGGAAGGCCTGGCAGCGTTTCCTCAACGACCGCGGATTCAACGCCGGAATCGTCGACGGCGACGTCGGCCCCAACACCATCCGCGGCCTCCAGCGCTTCCTCGTCCGCATCGGCTACGACACCGGCGGCATCGACGGCATCGCCGGAACCAAGACCAGGGCCGCCTGGAAGGCGTTCTCCAGGCTCGGCGGAGGCTGGTGCTGACCACCCGTCGCGGCGTACGACGGCGATCTGTACCCGCGTAGGCTTCTTCAGGCCCGTGGTCTCCACATCGACAGGGACAGCGATGCGAGTCATCGGGTAGTCGGCTCGCGTTTCGCACCACGGCTCAGAGGTGCGCCAGGTAGGGCGCCTGACGGGTGAATCGCCCGGTCAGGCGCCCTACTCTCTGCGTTCAGAAGAAGCCCAGCTTCTTCGGCGAGTACGACACCAGCAGGTTCTTCGTCTGCTGGTAGTGCTCCAGCATCATCTTGTGGTTCTCCCGCCCGATCCCCGACTGCTTGTAGCCCCCGAAGGCGGCGTGCGCCGGGTAGGCGTGGTAGCAGTTCGTCCAGACGCGGCCGGCCTGGATCGTGCGGCCGGCCCGGTAGGCGGTGTTCATGTCGCGGGTCCAGACGCCGGCGCCCAGACCGTAGAGCGTGTCGTTGGCGATCTTCATCGCGTCGTCGAAGTCGGTGAAGGACGCGACCGAGACCACCGGGCCGAAGATCTCCTCCTGGAAGACGCGCATGTTGTTCGTGCCCTCGAAGATCGTCGGCTGGAAGTAGTAGCCGCCCTCCAAGTCACCGCCGGGAGGCGCGATCTGGCCGCCGGTGAGGACCTTGGCGCCCTCCTGCCGGCCGATGTCCATGTAGGAGACGATCTTCTGCAGCTGGTCGTTGGACGCCTGTGCGCCGATCATCGTGTTCGTGTCCAGCGGGTCGCCGGGGACGATCTTCTCCGTACGGACCACCGCTGCTTCCAGGAAGTCCCGGTAGTGGCCCTGCTGGATGAGCGCACGCGAGGGGCAGGTGCAGACCTCACCCTGGTTGAGGGCGAACATCGTGAAGCCCTCGAGGGCCTTGTCGAGGAAGTCGTCGTCCGAGGCCGACACATCGTCGAAGAAGACGTTCGGGCTCTTGCCGCCGAGTTCGAGCGTGACCGGCTTGATGTTCTCGCTGGCGTACTGCATGATCAGCCGCCCTGTCGTCGTCTCGCCGGTGAAGGCGATCTTGGCGACGCGCGCGCTGGAGGCGAGCGGCTTGCCGGCTTCCGCGCCGAAGCCGTTGACGATGTTGACCACGCCCGGCGGCAGCAGATCGGCGATCAGGCTCATCCAGAGGTGGATCGACGCCGGGGTCTGCTCGGCGGGCTTGAGGACGACCGCGTTGCCCGCCGCGAGCGCGGGGGCGAGCTTCCAGGTCGCCATCAGGATCGGGAAGTTCCACGGGATGATCTGGCCGACCACGCCCAGCGGCTCGTGGAAGTGGTACGCGACGGTGTCGTCGTCCACCTGGCTGAGGCTGCCCTCCTGGGCGCGCAGCGCGCCGGCGAAGTAGCGGAAGTGGTCGATGGCGAGCGGGATGTCGGCGGCGAGTGTCTCCCGGACCGGCTTGCCGTTCTCCCAGGTCTCGGCGACCGCCAGCTCCTCCAGATGGGCCTCCATCCGGTCGGCGATCTTATTCAGGACGTTCCCGCGCTCGGCGGGGGAGGTACGGCCCCAGGCGGGGGCGGCGGCGTGGGCGGCATCGAGCGCCGCTTCGACGTCCTCGGCGGTGCCCCGTGCCATCTCGGTGAAGGCGCGGCCGGTGACGGGCGTCGGGTTCTCGAAGTACTTGCCGAGCTTCGGCTTGACGAACTCCCCGCCGATCCAGTGGTCGTAACGGGGCTGGTAGGAGACGATCGCGCCGTCGGTGCCGGGCGCGGAGTAGCGGGTCATCTCGGTGGCCTCCCTGGTGCGGTCGCTGCCCGCCGTTGGGCAGCGCTCGACGCGAGGCTAATGAGCCGTACGTTGCATGTACGTTGCGCAGCCGACCGGCCCCGCCGACCGGCTCGGACGTGGCTCCGCCGGCAGGCTCGGAGGCGGCCCCGCCGCCCGGTGGCGGGCCGAGGGCTCGGGCGGGCGGGCCGGCGATGCGTCGCGCCGGTGACGCAGGCGGCCCCACGCTTCGTCCGGCCTTCGGCGCGGGGCCGAACTCGCATACAGTGCGCGCACGAGACCCGGGGGGCTTCTGGTGCGTACAGGCACGATTGTGCTGGCTGTGTTCGGGCTGGGCTGGTGGTTGGCGGGTGCGTCCACCCTTGCCTGGCCAGGGATGCCGGTGACTGCGGCTGTCGGCTCGGCCGTCGCGTGCGGTCTGGTGGTCTCGGCATTCCGGCACCGGCCGGCAGCGGGCGGGGGCCCGCTCGGCGACACCGCTGTCCGGCGGACGTTCAACCGGGTCAACGCCGCCCAGTGGATCGCGATCGTCGCCGTCGTCGCGGCTGCCAACGCGCTCGGGGCGGTGGCGTGCATCCCCGGACTGATCGCCGTCATCATCGGCCTGCACTTCCTGCCATTGGCGCGACTGTTCGAGCAGCCGGCGTTCCGCGTCACCGCCGCGCTGCTGGTCGCCGCCGGACTGGCGGGCGTGTTCGTCGGAGCGGCCGGGGGCAGTCCGGCCGCCGCGCGGATCGTGGTGGCGTTCCCCGCCGCCCTGATCCTGTGGGGCACGGCCTCGGCAGGCCGGCTCCTGCACCGGCTCGGCGGAAAGGCCCGCGGCCGGGCGGGCGCCTGAGACCCGCGGTCCGCGGTCCGCGATCGGACGTCCGAGACCCGCGAGGCACCTGTGCGGTTCGGCGAGGCCCGTTGCCGCCGGCGCCCGGCGTCGTCGCTCAGAGTGCCGGATAGCCGCCCTGTTCCGCATTGAGTTCGCGGATGTGTTCGAGAACGAGCGGCGCGCGCGCGGACCCGTGCGGCAGCGCCGCGGCAAGCTCCGTCCACGCCTCCAGGTCGTCGGCGCCCCACGGGCTGCCCGTCCAGTCGGCGAGCAGGTCCGCGTCACGGCGGGCCAACAGCGAGGCTCGTAACCGGCCTTCGATACGACTGCGCAGCCGCGCCACCGCCGGGGCCCGGGAGGCGGGCAGCAGGGGACCGGCATAGGCGTGCAGCGCCGCCGAGGGAGCGCCCGAGGCGAGGCGGCGCAGAACGGTGTCGAAGTCGGCCGTCACCGGGGCGGTCAGCCGGTACGGCCGGGAGTTGAGCACATCGGTGCCGAGCAGGCGCCGCAGCCGGGACAGCTCGGCCCGCAGCGTCACCGGCGTGATCTGCTCGTCCTCGTACAGGGCGACGAGCAGTTCGTCGCCCGTCAGGCCCTCCGGGTGGCAGGCGAGCAGCACCGCGATCTCGCTGTGCCGGCGGCTCAGCCGGAGCTGACGGCCCTCGCCGACGGACAGCAGCGCCTCGTCCCGTCCCAGCGCGCGCAACTCGACCGCCGGCGGCTCGTGCGGCTGCGGGCCGAGCAGGGCGAGCTGGGACTCGGCCGCGCGGGCGACGGCCTGCACGAAGGCGAGGCTGTGCGGGTGGGCAAGCCGGTCGCCGCCGGTGATGTCGACCGCGCCGAGCAGTCGGCCGCTGTGCGGATCGTGCACGGGGGCGGCGGCACAGGTCCAGGTGTGGACCGTACGGCTGAAATGTTCGGCAGCGAACACCTGTACGGCGCGGTCGATGGCGACCGCCGTGCCCGGAGCGTTGGTCCCGACCGCGGACTCGGCCCACGTAGCGCCGGGCACGAAGTTCATCCGGTCGGCGCGGCGGCGCGCGGTCGCGTGCCCCTCGACCCACAGCATCCGGCCCTGCGCGTCGCAGACGGCGAGCAGGTGTTCGCCGTCCATGGCGAACGCGCCCATCAACTCGCGGAAGAGCGGCATGACCCGGCCGAGCGGGTGCTCCGTACGGTACGAGCCGAGGTCGCCGTCGGCCAGTTCGACCCGCGCGGTGCCGTCGGGACTGACCCGTGCCTGCGCCGAGCGCCGCCAGGAGTCGGCGACGACGGACCGTACGGACCGCACGGGCCGGCCGGCGGTCCCGGGTGCGGTGAACGCTTCGTGCGCGCGGCGGATCGCGCCGACCCGTTCGACGGGATCGGCGCCCGGTTCGAGGGCGACCCACGGATTGACCAAATCGGCTTCCCGGAATGCACTGTCGGAGCGACTGCCACCCATGGTGGCGGTGCAGGGATGGTTCGACAACAGAGCGGGAGACTTTGATGACGGAGCGCTCGCAACAGCAGGAGCCGCAGGAGCCGCAAGGCCGCCCGCCGGAGCTGCCCGAGCTCCCGGAGCCGCTCACGCCGCTCCCGGCCGACTGGCAGCGGTGCCTGGCGATCGTCGCTCACCCCGACGACCTGGAGTACGGCGGCGCGGCGGCCGTCGCCATTTGGACGGACCGGGGAGCGGAGGTCGTGTACCTGCTGGTCACGCACGGTGAGGCGGGGATCGACGGCCTCGGCCCCGAGGACTGCGCGCCGCTGCGGGAGCGGGAGCAGCGGGAGAGCGCGGCCGTGGTCGGCGTGTCGGCGGTGGAGTTCCTCGACGGCTACGCGGACGGGGTGATCGAGTACAGCACGCGGTTGCGCCGCGATCTGGCGGCCGCGATCCGCCGCCACCGGCCGGAGCTGGTTCTGACGCTCAATCACCGGGAGACCTTCGGCGGCACGTACTGGAACACGCCGGACCACCGGGCGGTCGGCCTTGCCGCCCTGGACGCCGCGGCCGACGCGGGCAACCGGTGGATTTTCCCCGAGCTGCTCGAACAGGGGCTCGAGCCATGGAACGGGGTGCGCTGGATCGCCGTCACCGCGTCCCCGCAGCCGACGCACGCGGCCGATGTGACGGAGGGCCTGGACCGGGGCGTACGGTCCCTGCTGGCCCACCGGACGTACATCGAGGCGCTGACCGACGAGGACCCGGAGGTCTACGCCCGCACGTTCCTGCGGGGCAACGCGGAGGCGGCGTCCGCCCGCTTCGGGGGACGGCCGGCGGTCACCTTCGAGGTCTTCCCGCGCTGAGGTGGCCGGGTGCCGGCCGGGGTACGGCCCCCCCCGGCCGGCGGGGGCCGCGCCCGC
>DOWQ01000340.1 GCA_003519485.1 Streptomyces sp.
GCGCAGGCCGGCGCCGCGCGCCCCCGTCCGCCCGCGGCGAGGGAGGCCGCGCCATGAGCGCGCCCGACCGCAAGGAGGACGCCGTCCGGCGGATGCTCGACGGGCCGCACCCGCTCGTACCACCGGGTCTCACCGCGCGGGCGGTGGCTCGCGGGGAACGGACGCTCGCCCACCGCCGGTTCGTACGGGCCACGGCCTTGACCCTCGCCGCCGTGGCCGTCCTCGTCCTCGTGGTCTGGGGTGTCGTCGCGCAGCCGTGGCTGCCGCCACCGGCGAGCACCACGNNTGGAGGGCTGGTAGCCGAACCGGCCGCGGCGAGGCGCAGCAGCTGTGGCACGGCGGGGCACAGTCCCTGTGCGTCGGCGGGGCAAAGCCCCTGTGCGTCCTAGCCCAGGGCCTGCGACAGGTCGGCCAGCAGGTCGTCCGCCCCCTCGATACCGACCGACAGCCGTACGAGGTCCACGGGGACCTCCAGGGCCGATCCGGCGACCGACGCGTGCGTCATCCGGCCCGGGTGCTCGATCAGCGACTCGACACCGCCGAGCGACTCGCCGAGCGTGAAGAGCTTCGCGCGGTCACAGACGTCGACCGCCGCCTGCTCGCCACCCGCGACCTGGAACGACACCATGCCGCCGAAGCTCCGCATCTGCTTGGCCGCCGTCTCGTGCCCCGGGTGTTCCGGCAGCCCCGGGTAGTGGACCCGCGTCACCTTGGGGTGCGCGGACAGCAGCTCGACCACGCGTTCGGCGTTGGCGCTGTGCCGGTCCATGCGCACGGCGAGCGTCTTGATGCCCCGCATCACCAGCCAGGCGTCGAACGGACCGGCGATGGAGCCCATGGCGTTCTGGTGGAAGAACAGCTCCTCGCCGAGCGCGTCGTCGTTCACCACCAGCGCGCCGCCGACGACATCGGAGTGCCCCCCCATGTACTTGGTGGTGGAGTGCACGACGACGTCCGCGCCGAGGGCGAGGGGCTGCTGGAGGTACGGGCTGGCGAACGTGTTGTCGACGACCAGCCGGACCCCCGCCCCGCGCGCGACGTCCGCCAGGGCGGCGATGTCGGAGATGCCGAGCAGCGGGTTCGAGGGCGTCTCCACCCAGATGACCTTCGTACGGGGCGTGAGCGCGGCGCGCACCGCCGCCGGGTCGGAGGAGTCGGCGACCGACCACTCCACGCCCCAGCGCTCGACGACCTTCGCGAACAGCCGGAACGTGCCGCCGTAGGCGTCGTTCGGGATGACCACATGGTCGCCGGGCGACAGCAGCGTACGGAGCAGGCAGTCCTCCGCCGCCAGGCCGGACGCGAAGGCGAGGCCGCGGCGGCCGCCCTCCAGCGCCGCCATGTTCTCCTCCAGGGCGGTGCGCGTCGGGTTGGCCGAACGGCTGTACTCATAGCCGCCGCGCAGACCGCCCACGCCGTCCTGCTTGTAGGTGGAGACCTGATAGATCGGCGGCACGACGGCGCCGGTGGCCGCGTCCGCCTCCTGCCCGGCGTGGATGGCAAGGGTCTCGAAGCTCGTGGCTGCGTGCTGCTGGTGCTGGTCGCTCATGAGGCCCGAGAGTAGTACCAGGGAGGGCGGCGGCCGGAACTCTCCGCGCCGCCCGGCGGTACCGGGGAGCCGGAGGCGCGACACTGGGTACGCGCGCCGCACCCCGCGACCGCGTCCCGCCGAACCAGCACCAGAACCCTCACCGGCGCCCGTGACGACACAGGACACCTCATGGAACTTCTGATCTTTCTGCTCGCCCTGCTCATGATCGCCGCCGTCGTGATCCCGGCCCGGCGGCGCCGGAGCGGCGGCAAGGAGACTGTCCAGGGGCACTTCAGCGCCGTCGACCCGGAGCGGTACGGCTTCACCCCGGCCGACCTCCTGGACGTACGGCTGCCCGGCCCCGACGCGGAGCTCACCGAGGTACTCGCCGAGCTGCGGCGCACCCAGGAGTGGCAGCCCGCGGCGCAGCTGCTCGCCGCCGGCGCGGGCGAGCACGAGCTGCGCTGGCAGCGCGTGCAGACGCTGGCCGGGGCGGCGGCGCACGAGCTGACGCAGGAGCCGGGCGAGGGCGGCAGGTGGCTGCGGACCTGGCGGATCGAGGCGCCGAAGGAGGCCGGGGGTGCGGTGGTGCACGCCGAGTTCCTGGTCCAGCAGGCGCGGCGGACGGCCGCCGTCTCCGGGGCCGGCTCGGACGAGCACCGGATCATTCTGGAGGAGGCGCGGTCGGTGTGCGCCGACGCGGCCCTGCTGGCGCCGGGCGACCCGACGCCGTACATCGTCGAACTGGCGGTCGCCCGCGGTCTCGGGGTCCGGCAGGCCGACTTCGAGGAGCTGTGGACGACCGTCACCGCGCGCGCCCCGCACCACATGGGCGCGCATCTGGCCGCCCTGCACTACTGGTGCGAGAAGTGGCACGGCTCCAAGCAGCTGGCTGATGCCTTCGCCCAGCGCGCGGCGGCCTCCGCGCCCGAGAAGAGCCTCCTCCCCGCGCTGCCGCTCTTCGCTGTCTTCGAACATTTGCCCGAGATCACCATGGTCGGCGGGCTCTACCGGAGCGAGGTCGTCACCAAGGCCGTCGAGGGCGCGCTGTACGCGGTCCGCGGCGCCCCGGCCGACCATCCGGTGCTGCCGCACGTCCGTCACCTGCTGGTCTGGTTCCTGGTGCGCGCCGAGCGCTACGCGGACGCCATGGAGCAGCTCGCCCGGGTGGACGGGCACGTGGGCGCGGTCCCGTGGTCGTACAGCGAGAACCCGGCGGCGGAGTTCGCGGCGTACCGCGCGCTGGCGGTCGCCGGCTGGGAGCAGGCGGGCGGCAGCCCGGCGACCATGCCCCACTGAACGGCGGCGGGGCTTTCGCCTCGCTCCGTACGGCCGCCCGCGCGGTGCACGGCCGAGGCCGCCGGGTCCACGCGCCGTTAC
>DOWQ01000065.1:0-152 GCA_003519485.1 Streptomyces sp.
GGACGGAGGCCGCGGGGGACGGGACAGCTCCGGCCGGGCAGGGGACCGGACCGGCCGGGCCCGAAGCAGGACCCGCCGAGGACCGGACAGGCCGAGCCGGGAAGGAGCCCGCCGACGGCCCGCTCGCGCCGGAGGAGAGCCGTGCCGTCGCG
>DOWQ01000065.1:195-883 GCA_003519485.1 Streptomyces sp.
GTCGCGTCCTGGGACCGCGACCTCGAGGCGCTCGCGGGCGAGCTGCGGCGCGCCCGGGCGACGGTGCGCGATGTCCCCGTACCGGCTTCGCTGACCACCTCGCAGCTGCTGCGGCTGGCGGCCGATCCCGACGGCTTCGCGCGGGAGCTGGCCCGGCCGATGCCGCGTCCGCCGCAGCCGGCCGCCCGCCGGGGCACCCGGTTCCACGCCTGGGTCGAGTCGCGATTCGAGGCGCTGCCGCTGCCGCTGCTGGGACCCGAGGAGCTGCCCGGCGGCTCGGAGGAGCACGGCCCGGCGGGGCCGGAGATCGAGGACGAGCGGGATCTCGCCGCGCTCAAGGAGGCGTTCGACCGCACTCCGTACGCGCGACGCACGCCGCACCGCGTCGAGGCGCCGTTCCAGATCACTCTCGCGGGGCGCGTCATCCGCGGCCGTATCGACGCCGTGTACCGGGAGCGGGGCCCGGACGGCGTCAGCTACGAGATCGTCGACTGGAAGACCAACCGCACGCACTCGGCCGATCCGCTCCAGCTCGCCGTCTACCGTCTCGCCTGGGCCGAACAGCAAGGCCTGCCGCTGTCGGCCGTCTCGGCGGCCTTCCTCTACGTGCGCGGCGGCGAGGTGGTCCGCCCCACCGGGCTCCCCGGCCGGGCGGACCTGGAACGCCTGCTGCTGGGCGAGGACGACG
>DOWQ01000065.1:895-3964 GCA_003519485.1 Streptomyces sp.
GGACCGGGACGGCGCGAGCGGGAACGCCGCGAGCTGATCGCCCCTGTCCGCACTCCGCCCTGGCTCCGCCCCCGGGGGACGCCCTCGCCCCGGTCCGCCCAGTCCGCCCACCCGATCCCCGATCCCCGCCCGCCGGAGCGGCCCCGGGCGCTGGACGGCCGCGGCCCCCCGTCCCGATAGGCTCGCGAGCATGAGCACCGCCCCGGACAGCGCCGTCCGTACCTACATAGCGGAACACCGCGCCGCCTTCCTCGACGACCTCGCCGAATGGCTGCGCATCCCCTCCGTGTCGGCCGATCCCGGGTGCGCGCCGGACCTCCGCCGCAGCGCCGAGTGGCTGGCGGCCGAGCTCGCGTCGACCGGCTTCCCGGTGACCGAGGTGTGGGAGACCGCGGGCGCCCCGGCGGTGTTCGCCGAGTGGCCGTCGGGCGATCCCGACGCGCCCACGGTGCTGGTCTACGGCCATCACGACGTGCAGCCGGCGGCCCGCGAGGACGGCTGGGACACCGAACCCTTCGAGCCCGTCGTCAAGGACGGCCGGATGTACGCGCGCGGTGCCGCCGACGACAAGGGGCAGGTGCTCTTCCACACTCTGGGCGTCCGTGCCCACCTGGCCGCGACCGGCCGCACGGCGCCGGCCGTCAACCTCAAGATGCTGATCGAGGGCGAGGAGGAGTCCGGCTCGCCGAACTTCCCCGCACTGGTCGGGGCCCGCGCCGGCCGGCTGGCCTGCGACACCGTCATCGTGTCCGACACCGGCATGTGGTCCGCGGACACGCCCACCGTCTGCACCGGCATGCGCGGCCTCACCGACTGCGAGATCGAGCTGTACGGCCCCGCCCAGGACATCCACTCCGGCTCATTCGGCGGTGCCGTCCCGAACCCGGCCACCGAGGCCGCCCGGCTGGTCGCCGCCCTGCACGACGAGGACCGCAGGGTCGCGATCCCCGGCTTCTACGACGGTGTGGTCGAGCTCACCGAGCGCGAGCGGGAGCTCTTCGCAGAACTTCCGTTCGACGAGGCCGGCTGGCTGCGCGGCGCCCACTCACAGGCGTCGCTCGGCGAGGAGGGGTACTCCACCCTGGAGCGGGTCTGGGCCCGCCCGACTGCCGAGGTCAACGGCATCACGGGCGGCTACCAGGGTCCGGGCGGCAAGACGATCGTCCCGTCCGAGGCCCGGCTGAAGCTGTCCTTCCGGCTGGTCGCCGGCATGGACCCGGAGAAGATCCAGCTGGCGCTGCGCGACTGGGTGGCCGTCCGGCTCCCGGCGGGGATCCGGCACGAGATCACGTTCGGCGGCGTCACCCGCCCCTGCCTCACCCCGCTCGACCACCCCGCGCTCCAGTCGGTCGTACGGGCCATGGAACGCGCCTTCGGGCAGAAGGTCCTCTTCACCCGGGAGGGCGGCTCCGGACCGGCCGCGGACCTGCAGGACGTCCTCGGCGTACCGGTGCTGTTCCTCGGCATCTCCGTGCCGTCCGACGGCTGGCACGCGCCGAACGAGAAGGTCGAGCTGGACCTGCTCATGAAGGGCGTGGAGGCCACCGCGTACCTCTGGGGCGACCTGGCGGAGAACGGGCGCCGCCACTGACCGCACGGCCCGGTGCACCCGGCTGGGCTCGCCCGGCCCGTACCCGTTCCGTATCCGTTCACCTCACACCACCCGGCTCGCATGGAGGAGTAGGAAGCAGTTGTGACCACCTCGACCGACCGCACCACCGTCCCGGAGATCACCCTCACCATCCCGGGCGGCATCGACCGTGCGGCGCACCACCGCATGGACGAGGCGTGGCTCGCCGCGGCGTGGAGCCACCCGTCGACGCGGGTCTTCGTGGTCTCCGGCGGGCAGGCGCTGGTCGACGACGCCCCCGGCGGCCGTACCGAGCTGGTGATGACGCCCGCGTTCGAGGCGCCGGTCACCGAGACGCACCGCTATTTCCTTGGCACGGACGACGACGGCGTGCGCTACTTCGCGCTGCAGAAGGACGCCCTGCCGGGCCGGATGGACCAGTCGGCGCGTCCGGCGGGCCTGCGGGAGGTGGGCGCCCTGCTGTCGCCGCGCGACGCGGGGCTGCTGGCGCACGCCGTCGCCCTGGAGAACTGGCAGCGGCTGCACCGCTTCTGCTCCCGCTGCGGGGAGCGCACGGTCGTCGCCGCGGCGGGCCACGTACGGCGCTGCCCGGCCTGCGGCGCCGAGCACTACCCGCGGACCGACCCGGCCGTGATCATGCTGGTGACGGACGAGTACGACCGCGCGCTGCTGGGCCGCCAGATGCACTGGCCCGCGGGCCGCTTCTCGACGCTGGCGGGCTTCGTCGAGCCGGGCGAGTCGATCGAACAGGCAGTCGTGCGCGAGGTGGCCGAAGAGGCGGGTGTCACGGTCGGCGAGGTGCGTTACGTCGCCAGCCAGCCCTGGCCGTTCCCGTCCAGCCTGATGCTCGGGTTCATGGCCCGCGCCACGTCCTCGCACATCGAGGTGGACGGAGAGGAGATCCAGGAGGCCCGGTGGTTCTCCCGCGAGGAGCTGGCCGCGGCGTTCGTGTCCGGTGAGGTGCTGCCGCCGATGGGGATCTCGATCGCCGCGCGGCTCATCGAACTCTGGTACGGCAAGCCGCTGCCCGCGGACACTCCGCGCTGAGGCGGGTGCCGCGGGCAGGGACGACGGGGCGGAGCAGGTGGCGGGGGCGGGCCGGTGGCGGTCCGATCGGTGGCGGAGCCGACCGTGGCGGCGCGCCGGCCGCTCCCCGGACCGCTCAGACCGTCAGCTTCTCCTTGACCTGGGCCAGTGAGGGGTTGGGAAGCGCGGAACCGTCGGGGAAGAGCACGGTCGGCACCAGCTGATTGCCGTTGTTCACCTTTTCGACGAACGCGGCCGACTCGGGGTCGTGCTCGATGTTGATCTCGGTGTACAGGATGCCCTCGCGGTCCATCTGGCCCTTCAGCCGGCGGCAGTATCCGCACCAGGTGGTGCTGTACATCGTCACGGTCCCCATCATCGGCTTCCGGCTCCTTCACTGGTCGGCGTGGTAGCAGTGGAAGAACGTCCGCCGCCGCGCAACCATTCCCGCG
>DOWQ01000739.1 GCA_003519485.1 Streptomyces sp.
GCCGCAGGCGCCCGCCGTCGCGGAGGCGGCCGTACGGGAATCCGGCGCGCTGCCGGGCCCCGGCGGCCCCGAGGAGCTGCTGGCGCTGCTGGACGCCGCCGCGCAGCGGCTGGCCGAGGCCGTTGCCGGTACGGACGGGAGTGCGCCGGTCGCTACCGGCCAGGGCCTGCTGAGCGTGGACGACTTCCTGGTCACGCGGCTGCTGGAGGTCGTCGTCCACGGGGAGGACCTGACGGCCGCGACGGGCACCGCCGTCTCGCACGACCGGCAGGCGCTGGCGGCCGTGGTCCGGCTCACCGCCGACGCGCTGGCCGTACAGGCGCCGGGCGGTTCGGTCGAGGTACGGATCCCGCCGTTCGCGGTGGTGCAGTGCGTCGAGGGCCCGCGGCACACCCGCGGCACCCCGCCGAATGTCGTCGAGACCGGCCCGCTGACCTGGATCCGGCTCGCCACCGGCCGGATGCCGTGGGCCGAGGCGCTCGACGCGGCGGAGGTCTCGGCGAGCGGCGAGCGCGCCGATCTGTCCGGCCTGCTGCCGGTGCTGCGGTAGCGGGAAGCCGGTAGCGGGAAAGCCGGTGGCCGGTGGCCGGGGCAGGGCGGGGAGCAGCCCCGGGGCAGGTCAGTGGGTGATCGGGTCCCGGCGGGTTAACGGCGCGGCCCGGGCACGGCCGGGGCCCGGCACCGGTCGGGGCAGCCCCGGGAACGGCCCCGAATCCCGCCGGCGGGGCGGCCGGAGGGGCCGGGAACGGCCGGGGAGTCGCCCGGGAGTGGCCAGGAGTGGCCAGGAGTGGCATCACCCGGGAGTACGCGCAGGAATCGCGCCGTCGCTCCGGGTGCCTTTGAGTGAGCGGTGAGTGACCGGAATGCCCGTTTACGGGGAGCCGGTTGCTCCAACCCCCAACGCAACGAAAAGGAACGTCATGTCCCTCACCCGTCCGGCGGTGGCCCGCAGCGCCGCCGTCGCCCTCGCCACCGGAGCCCTCGCGCTCGGGCTGGCAGTCGTCCCCGCCGTCGCCGGCGGCACGTCCATCACCCCGCACGACCCCGCGGCCGAGCGGATCGTCCCGCGGGCCGTCGCCGAGGTGAACGGCGGCGCCACCACGTTCGCCGTATCGCAGGAGATCGTCCACCGGCTGGCCGCCCAGGGCATGGGATTCGCCCATGTCACCGCCGACGGCGAGGTCGAGCGGGCCGCCTCCGACGTGGAGGCCGCCGACGCCAACTTCACCCTCGGCATCCGCTCCGGCCGGATGAGCTCCGCGTACGGCGAGGTCACCGGCCGCATCACCTACTCCCAGGCCGGGCTGGCGCTGGTCGACGAGCAGTCCGACCGCACCGTACGGCTCTCCGGCTTCGAGGCCGACCTGACCCGGGGCGCGCTCCAGGCCCGGATGGACGAGGCGGCCCGCGTCGACCTCGGCCGCTTCGAGCGTCCCGCCGCGGACTCCGGGACCGTGGACACGGAGAACCGGGTCCTGGTGACGGAGAGCGAGGTACGGCTCACCGAGGAGTCCGCGGAGCAGCTGAACGAGGCCCTCGACACGGAGGCCTTCCGGGCGGGCGAGGTGCTGTTCGACACCCGTAGCACCGTGACCTTCGACACCGACGCGGATCTCGAAGCCGCGTTCGGCGCGCGCCGGGGCTGATTCCGCCGCCGGGCCGCCGGGGCCCCGCGCAGGGCGTCCCACCAGGCGTTCCGCCGGGGGGCGCGGCCGGTGGCAGGCCACTTCGGAGGGGGCGGGCCGGGCCAGGCCCGCCCCCTCCCGCCGGGTCCACCGGGCAGCTTTCCGCAGCGTCCCCGATTCGGATGAATCCGCAACCTGACCTAGACTCGGTGTTGTGCCACGTGGTGACGGACGACTCAGCCACGACCTCCTTCCCGGTGAGAAGGGCCCCCAGGACGCCTGCGGCGTCTACGGTGTCTGGGCTCCGGGAGAAGAGGTCGCCAAACTCACCTATTTCGGGCTGTACGCGCTGCAGCACCGGGGACAGGAGTCCGCGGGGATCGCGGTGAGCAACGGCTCGCAGATCCTTGTGTTCAAGGACATGGGCCTGGTTTCCCAGGTCTTCGACGAGACCTCTCTCGGCTCCCTCCGCGGCCACATCGCGGTGGGCCACGCCCGTTACTCCACCACCGGAGCCTCGGTGTGGGAGAACGCGCAGCCGACCTTCCGTGCGACGGAGCAGGGCTCGATCGCCCTCGGTCACAACGGCAATCTGGTCAACACCGCCGAGCTGGCGGAGCTGGTCGCCGAACTGCCCCGGCAGAACGGCCGCGCCACCCAGGTCGCCGCGACCAACGACACCGACCTCGTCACCGCCCTGCTCGCGGGCCAGGTCGACGACGACGGCAAGCCGCTGACCGTCGAACAAGCCGCCCCGCTGGTGCTGCCCAAGGTCCAGGGCGCCTTCTCCCTCGTCTTCATGGACGAGCACACCCTCTACGCCGCCCGCGACCCGCAGGGCGTACGGCCGCTCGTCCTCGGCCGCCTCGAGCGCGGCTGGGTGGTGGCGAGCGAGACCGCCGCCCTCGACATCTGCGGCGCCAGCTTCATCCGCGAGGTCGAGCCCGGTGAGATGATCGCCATCGACGAGGGCGGCCTCCGCTCGACCCGGTTCGCCGAGGCCCGGCCCAAGGGCTGCGTCTTCGAGTACGTCTACCTGGCCCGCCCCGACACCGACATCGCCGGCCGCAATGTCTACCTCTCCCGGGTGGAGATGGGCCGCAGGCTGGCCGCCGAGGCGCCCGCCGACGCCGACCTGGTGATACCGACCCCGGAGTCCGGCACCCCGGCCGCCGTCGGCTACGCCGAGGCGAGCGGCATCCCGTACGGCTCCGGGCTGGTCAAGAACAGCTACGTCGGCCGGACCTTCATCCAGCCGAGCCAGACCATCCGCCAGCTCGGCATCCGGCTAAAGCTCAACCCGCTCAAGGAAGTCATCCGCGGCAAGCGGCTGGTGGTCGTCGACGACTCGATCGTCCGCGGCAACACCCAGCGCGCGCTGGTGCGGATGCTCCGCGAGGCCGGCGCCGCCGAGATCCACATCCGGATCTCGTCGCCGCCGATCAAGTGGCCGTGCTTCTTCGGTATCGACTTCGCCACTCGCGCCGAGCTGATCGCCAACGGCCTGTCGGTCGACGAGATCGGCAAGTCGATGGGCGCCGACTCGCTCGCGTACATCTCGATCGACGCGATGGTCGAGTCGACGACGATCCCGAAGAACGATCTCTGCCGGGCCTGCTTCGACGGCGAGTACCCGATGGACCTCCCCGACCCCGAGCTGCTGGGCAAGCACCTCCTGGAGTCCGAGACCCGGGTGCCGAGCCGCAGCGACGCGGACGGGCTCGCCTCGCCGACCGCCGGAGTCGGCGGCGCCGACGCGCTGCGCCGCCCGTAAGCACGTCCACGCAATCCACGACACGAAAGACTGAGGCGTCATGTCCGAAAGCACTGGTGCCAGCTACGCGGCCGCGGGTGTCGACATCGAGGCCGGTGACCGCGCCGTCGGCCTGATGAAGGAGTGGGTGCGGAAGGCCACCCGCCCCGAGGTCGTCGGCGGCCTGGGCGGCTTCGCCGGTCTCTTCGACGCCTCGGCCCTCAAGCGCTACCAGCGACCGCTGCTCGCCTCCGCGACCGACGGCGTCGGCACGAAGGTCGACATCGCCCGCCGGCTGGGGGTGTACGACACCATCGGCCACGACCTGGTCGGCATGGTCGTCGACGACCTGGTGGTGTGCGGCGCCGAGCCGCTCTTCATGACCGACTACATCTGCGTCGGCAAAGTCCACCCCGAGCGGGTGGCCGCCATCGTCAAGGGCATCGCCGAGGGCTGTGTCCTCGCGGGCTGCGCGCTGGTCGGCGGCGAGACGGCGGAGCACCCCGGGCTGCTGGGCCCGGACGACTTCGACGTCGCCGGTGCCGGCACGGGCGTGGTCGAGGCCGACCGGCTGCTCGGCGCGGACCTCATTCGTACGGGTGACGCGGTGATCGCCATGGCGTCCTCCGGGCTTCACTCGAACGGGTACTCACTCGTCCGGCACGTGCTCTTCGACCGGGCCGGCCTGGAGCTCGGCCGGGAGATCCCGGAGTTCGGCCGGACCCTCGGCGAGGAGCTGCTGGAGC
>DOWQ01000475.1 GCA_003519485.1 Streptomyces sp.
TGACGTCAAGGCGTGGGGGCAGCTTGAGGCCCCCACCGACGCCGCCGCCGTCTTCCCCACCGACGCGGTGCCTTCCTCGAACGACGGCCAGGCCCTGACCGGGGGCGACTACCGCCGCGCCATGGTGCATTACCTCGACGGCTCAGGCCGAGAGGTCAACACCGCTGACGCCGGCAAGAACATCACCACCACCGAGTACGACCAGTTCGGCAACGCGGTCAGGGAACTGTCGGCAGCCAACCGCGCCCTGGCGCTCGGCGCCACCGACACCGCCAAGGCGCAGCTCGCCGATCTCGGTATCGCTGCCCTGCCAGCGGCGGAGCGAGCGGAGCTGCTGTCCAACCGAGGCATCTACAACGCCGACGGCTCCCGTGAGATCGAAACGCTCGGCCCCCTGCACCGCGTCGTGCTAGAGGCGGACCTGAAGGACGGCACCACCACGGTGGCGGCCTCGGGCGAGCAGGCCATCGCCCGGCACCGCACGGTCAGTGAATACGACAGCGGGCGCCCCACCGACGGCACAGCTTCCGTCTCCGACAAGGTCACCAAGAGCACCGTGAGCGCGCAGCTGCGCAACTGGCCGGCGCTCAACGCCGACGCGCGGGTCACCCAGACGGTCTACGACTGGGTCAAGGGCCAGCTCATCAGCACCATCCAGGACCCGGGCGGTCTGGCCATCACCGAGCAGGCCACCTACGACAGCTCCGGGCGCCTGATCAGCCGCAGCCTGCCCGCTTCCAGCGGAACCGACGCAGGCACGCAGATCACCGATTACTACACCGGTGACGGCACCGGCGTCTGCGGCGGAAAGCCCGAATGGGCCGACGAGGAGTGCCGGACCCGTCCGGCCGCCACGATCACAGGCGGCGGAACCAACCCCTCCGACCTGGTGACCACGACCGCCGAATACGACCGGTGGGGCGAAACCGCCAAGCTGACCGAAACCGCCAACGGCAGCACCCGCGTCAAGACCACCACCTACGACGCCGCAGGGCGCGCATCGCAGGTCACCACCAGCGGAGGGACCGGCACTGCAGTCCCGGCCGTGACCACGACGTACGACCCGGACAGCGGCAAGGTCGCCACAATCACATCCACCGACGGTGGAACGATCAAGAAGGGCTACGACCAGCTCGGCCGTCTGATCTCCTACACCGACGCCGACGGCGGCGTGACCACCAGCCAGTACGACGCCGAAGGGCGGCCGCTCCTGGTGAGCGACAACATCCCCTCCAGCACCGCCTACGGCTACGACACCACGGCCGACCCCCGGGGACTTCCCACCTCCATCACCGACTCGGTAGCGGGTACGTTCACCGTCACCTACGACGCCGATGGCCAGGTCCTGACCCGGAAACTGCCTGGCGGCTTCACCATGCGCCAGAACACCAACCCGGCGGGCATGCCCACCGACCGCAGCTACAGCCGCGACAGCGACGGGGAAGTCCTCTTCTCCGAAACCATCGTGCCCACCGTCCACGGGCAGCGCTCCTCCTACACCGGCTCCGCCGGCCAGACAGCCGGAGAGACCTACACCTACGACAAGGTCGGCCGACTGGCCCGGGCAGCGGACGACGCCGTCGACGGCACCTGCGTCACCCGCAGCTACACCTTCGACAAGAACTCCAACCGCAAGACCCTGGCCACCGCAGCCGCGGCCCCGGGGCTGGAGTGCACCACCACAGGCCCAACGACCACCAGCCACACCTACGACAGCGCCGACCGCCTGGTCGACGCCGGCTACACCTACGACGCCTTCGGCCGCACCACCGCAGCCCCCGGCACCACGCTGGCCTACTACACCAACGACCTGGTCCGCCAGCAGACCACCTCAAACCAGCGCCAGATCTGGACCCTCGACTCCCAGCTGCGCTCCCGCGCCTGGACGGTCGAGACCAACGCCTCGGGCAGCTGGACCAAGACCCAGTCCAAACTCAACCACTACAGCTCCGACGCCGACACACCGCGCTGGATCGTGGAAGACACCGCGAGCGGGGCCCTGACCCGCAGCGTCAACGGCTTCGACGGCCAGCTCGCTGCGACCACCGCCAAGAGCGGCGGAACGGTCCTGCAACTGGTCAACCTGCACGGTGACGTGGCGATCCAACTGCCCACCAGCGCCGGACAGGCCGCCACGGTCCTCAACACCGACGAGTACGGTAACCGCACCGCGGACCAGGCCGCCACCCGCTACGGCTGGCACGGCGGCATGCACCGCTCCAGTGAGACCCTGACGGACCTCACCCTCATGGGCGTGCGCCTCTACAGCCCCACCCTGGGGCGCTTCCTGTCCGCCGACCCGGTACCGGGAGGCAGCTGCAACGCCTACGACTACGCCTGCGCCGACCCGATCAACAACGAGGACGTGACCGGCTGCGCTACCTGCCGGGTCCCCAAGCACGCTTGGACCGGCCGCAGCTACACGACCGTCCTGCGCACCACCGGCTGGAGCTACGGCAGCTGGCAGAGCTACAACTACCACTGGTTCTGGGACGTCGTCAGCGGCGACTGGGGCCCGCTGCCCATCTCGTCCTGGAAGCGCCAGTACAAGTACCGCAAGCAGTACGTCTTCAAGTGCAAGGTCGTGGCCTGGTACGGCTGGGGCCGGCAGANNCCGCACCGGCGGCTGGAGCTGGACCCGAACATCACGGACCTACGTCTCCTACTACCGCATCGTCTACACCAGGGGCTGACCCGGCCATCGACCGACCCTGAGTAGTGTGGCGCTCCGCGGATCTCCTTCTGCGGAGCGCCACAACCGCTTGCAGCCTTCAATAACTGACGAAGGCCAGACCGCCCCCGCAGACCCGCACGGGAGACACCTCATGCTGTTCGTAATCGCCATCATCGGAACCTCAATTCTGGGCTTCACCCTGTGGTACTCGGTGCGCGTCGCCAAAATGCGCGATCTGCCCACCTGGCGTAGGTTCCTGCCCCTCAGCCTTCTTGTGCTGTCCATCGCAGCCAGCCTGCTGCGAGCCGCGGACATCCCTCAAATCGCGAACGCTGTCGCCTTCCCCCTGCTCCTAGCCTCGATCGCAGTGTCCCTGGTGGAAGTACGCGCCCAGAACAACCGGCGCGCACCAACCACCACGCAATAGGCATCTGTCGGCTTCCGCGACTACCGAAAAACCACAACAAAACGGCCCAAACAGGTTGTCGGGAACTCCAGAGTCGCTGCGCTGATCACCTCGGAGACAGGAAAATGGGGCCGGGCGCTCCGGTCAGCCGATCGGAACTGCGATGCCGGTGAGCTCGTTTGACAGGTTCCACGTTCAGGTTGGCCTTCAAGGGCTCTGCGGAGCCAGCCCGGGAGCGTACTGGGCGAGCAAGGTCAGGTCAGGGCACGCCAGCTCTGGCTCCCCGCGGTTTCACGAGCTGAACCGCTTGATCACGGTGTCGGGGAGTACCTCGACCCCATGGGTGCTGCTCTGCCCGGCCACACGTTCTTCCTACCGCCCCGCCGGCTTCCTACCGCCCCGCCAGGCGCGTCCGGATCTCAGCCAGCTGCGAGCCTGCGCCACGACACTGCGCGGGCCCGCGCGATGAAGATGATCCTTTTCGTCTCACACCCGGTCCGGGTGCCGGGCCCGCAGCGGCCGGTATCCGGCCGGGTCGAGCTTGGCGAGTTCGGTGTCGACCTCGACGTTGATCGTGCCGTGGTAGTTGACGTTCTCGCTGTGCGCCGGGGAGATGTGCGCGAGGAGTTCGTCGTCGACGGCCCGGCCCTCGGCGCGCATCGCCGCGATGGCCAGGCCGTAGTACTCGCTCGTCCAGGTCACCACGGAGTTGGTCAGCACCGTCAGGCACCATGCCTGTTCGGTCTGCCCGGCGAGGAACCTCTCGCGGATCTTGCCCTGGTGGGCGTAGTGCAGGTCCCGACGCAGCGAGTGCAGGGATTCGCCCTTGTTGAGCTGCCGGGCGATCTTGCGGCGGTAGGTCTCGTCCGCCAGGTAGCGGGCGGCGTAGATGGTGCGCCGCAGCGCCCCGTACTCCTTGAGGGCTGCGGCCAGGGTGTTCTGCCGGGAGGAGGCGGAGAGCTTGCCGACGATCAGGGAGGCGGTGGCGTGCCCGAACTTGATCGATGCCGCGAGCCGGAGCAAGCCGTCCCAGTTCTCTTCGATCAGCCCCATGTTGATCTTCTGGGTCAGCAGTGGTCCGGCGACCGGCCAGATCCTGCTGACGTCGCGCTGCGGGTCCATCCGGTACAGGGTGATCTTCCCCAGGTCCCGGATGCGCGGTGAGAGCTGCATCCCCACCAGATCGAACAGCGCGAAGTTGACCAGCGTGACGCCGTGCGTGTCGGTGGCGTGCTCGGTGATCGGCAGGTCGGTCTTGTTGCCCATGATCTCGTCCAGCACGTACTGGGCCTCACGCCGGGTGACGACGATGACCTTCGTGCCGAAGGTCGAGTGCTGATCCGAGACGTGGGTGTAGGTGGACAGGCCGTGCCCGGCGAAGTACTTCTTCATCACCCGCGCGGTGGTCGACTTGCCCTGCACCGGGAACCGCTGCCCGTCCGAGGAGGAGAGCGTGCCGCCGCCGAACACCTGTGCCATCGGCAGGCGGTGGTGGTAGTTCACGATCGCGGCGTTCGCCGCCGCGAGGGTCTCCTCGCGGATGTACCACTCCTGGGTCCAGGCCAGGATGTCGTAGGAGATCCCGCACGCCTCCGCCATCCGCACCAGACCCAGATTCGTGGCGTTGGCGATGAGCACCGCCAGCAGATTGCGCTTGAGCTCCGGGGAGCGGGCCTGCTTCCCGCCGGCGTGCGTGAGGCAGTCCAGGAACCCGGTACGGCGGTCCAGCTCCACCAGCAGCTAGGCGATCGGAGCCAGCGGCAGCAGCTCGGACAGCTCGTCGCGCAGCGAGGCGGCCTCGGCGGGGACGTCCTCGGCCGACAGCGGCGGGATGATCAGCTCGCCTTTGTCCGACAGCCGCACCTCACCCACCCCGGCCTTGCGGCTACCCAGGACCTTCTCCAGGTCCTCCATCGCCGTCTCCAACTCCTCCTTGCACCCCTGAAGCGCGGCCGCGGCCGACGCGGGCTTGCCGACCAGCTGGCAGAACCCCTCGCGCTGCCCGGTCCACTGCTCGGACGTGAACAGGTACGAGGCCGGGTCGGCGTACCGGCGGGAGGAGGGCACATACACGTCGCCCGAGCGCAGCCCGTCGCGCAGACCGAGCAGTACCGTCAGCTCCCAGAAATGCCGGTACGCCGTGACGTCCTTGGCTTTGGCGGCCTGCTCCAGGTAGCCCTCCCAGCGCACCGGCACGAAATCCGCGGGCGCCCCGTCAGGGACCTTCCGCGCCCCGGTCGCGTTCAGCTCCTTCAGGATCGTCACGGCCTCCATCAACGACTCCGCGCCCGAACCGCCCTTGAAGGTGATGGTCCGCAGCACATCCGGGGTGAACTGCCGCAGGTAGGAATAGGAGTCGTCCAGCATCGCCAGGTGCCCGTGGTCGCGCGGCAGCCGGGGTACGGACCCCGCCGCGGCGGCCCGAAGCCGCGCCATGCCGATGGTGTTCCGCAGCCGTCCCCCGACCTGCTCGTCCTCGATGGCCACATCCAGCAGCACCGGCAGGATCTCGTCCAGCAAAGCCTGGCGGCCCTCCCCGGCCGCGGCCCGTACGGCCAGCGCGTCGCGCATCTTGGTCCTCGCCCGGCTCTCCCGGGCGGAGACGGCTTGGTCGAACAGGCCGATGACCTCGTCCAGTACGTCGGCGGCCGACTGCGCCAGGACGGTGAGCAGGATCGGGTGACGCCGCTGGGCCTCGCGCCGGTCCAGCGACTGCGCGGTCAGCCGACGCCCCACCTGGGCCAAAAACCGGCGCCGCTCGGCGGGCAGCGCGGTCAGGTCCAGGGCGTGGGCGTCCAGGCCGCGCAGGAACCCCAGCTTCTCCAGCTCCCCCTTGACCGCGTTCGCCGAGTCCCCGGTCGCGCCGGTGGACAGCCAGTTCAGCCGCGTCTCCCCAATCACCGGATCCACGATCAGCAGGCCATCGAGCTCACCCATCAGCTTCGGGGTGAGCAGATGCCGCACCCGCTGGTAGGTCTCCCGCCCCGCCTGGGCCCGCGCGGCGGCCACCCGCTCCAGCAGACTGACCACCCCGGGCCGCACCACCCGCGAGGCCGCCAGATGCTCGCACGCCAAGCGGAACAGGAGCGAGGGTGAGTCATGCTCCATCGCCCGAGCGAGCAGGAACTCGTCCAGCTCTTTGAGCTGTATCGCCTTGGCGCTCTTCCAGTTCAGGTACCCGGTCACCTCCCGCAGGTGGTCGGTCCGGGTCTGTTTGCGCGTCCCGTAGAACCGCAGTTCGCCCATCGGTATCTGGAGGCGTTCCGAGAGCCGGGCCACCGCCGCCGGCGGGGCCGAGGCGACGTCGTCCGGAACGAACCCGAGCCAGGGCAGCGTGCACAGCTGGACGGCCAGCCCGATCCGATCCTTGGGGCTGCGGCCGCGCCCTGGGTCGATGAATCCCACGTCCGCCGGGGTCAGCGTGAAGAACCGGATCAGTTCTTCCTTGTTGATCTCCGGGAATCCCCGCAGTCGTTCCAGCTCGTCATCCGCAAACACACGGGTCGCCACCCGGGACCTCCACCGCAACCGCCCACGTCTCATGGGCACCGTGCGCCACACCGTAGGGTCCGTGGCGGGGCACGGTCAGGTAAACGGCCACATCGCGGCGTATCGGATGCCAAGCCGGTCATGGCCGTTGCCGATCCTCGGTATCAGACCCGGCCGGACACGGCAGTGCAGAGCCGTGAGACCCCGCGGCGCTCAGTCCGTCGCGTCGAGCAGGTCGGCGAGCACCTTCAGCCCCGGCCCCGAGGTCAGGGCCTTGTCGAGAGCTACGGCAGACGCCCGTACTGCGCGGGCGGCGTCCTTGGTGTCCCGCTCGCCGCGCATCGAGTTGCGCATCGTCTGCGCGGCCGAGAGCAGTCCGGAAAGCGCCGCGGCCACCAACTCGACGGTCTTCATCAACTCATCCGGCTTGTTGCCCTGGCCGACGGCCTGCGCACCACGCTGGGCCCGCCACGACAGCAGGGCGATGTCCTCGGCGATGTTGCGGCACCCGGCCGCGTTGAACGCCTGCCCGGTGGCCTCGCCGATGTCCCCGATCGTGGCCCCGGCAGCCCGCGCCGCCTGCTCCGCGCGCATCGCGTGCTGCTCGGCCGCGCCGATCAACCCATGGGAAAGACTGAGGACCAGGTCCTCCTGCCTCTCCGTCGCAGGACCTGTACTGAACTTGATCCCCAGCACCTCGAACACCTTCAGGAGCTCGGACTGGTCGACGGGCGGCGGCAACGGAGGCGTGGCCACGCCCTGGACCGTAGTGACGCACACAGGTCGACATGAGGAAGTTCGCGGAAGTCGCCCCTCCACAGCGAAGCCCTCTCAGCTCAGGAGGACCAACACGCGAGATACATCCGTGCAGGTCAGCGATATCCGTTGTTTTTTCGGCGATTACTACGGGGACCCC
>DOWQ01000709.1 GCA_003519485.1 Streptomyces sp.
CCGAGGCACGGGCCCTGCACCGGGACGACGCCGAGGCCAGCGCGCGGATGGCCGGGCACGGTGAGGTGCTGCTGCGGGAGCTGCTGCCGGCCGGCGGCCACCGGCTGCTGACGCACTGCAACACCGGAGCCCTGGTATCCGGCGGCGAGGGCACGGCCCTCGCGGTGATACGGCGCGTGCACCGCGCGGGGCAGCTGCGCCGGCTGTGGGTGGACGAGACGCGTCCGCTGCTGCAGGGCACGCGGCTGACGGCCTGGGAAGCGGCACGCAGCGGCATGGCGTACGCGCTGCTGCCGGACGGCGCCGCCGGGTCGCTGTTCGCGGCGGGCGAGGTGGACGCCGTGCTGATCGGCGCTGACCGGATCGCGGCCGACGGCTCGGTGGCCAACAAGGTGGGCAGCTACCCGCTGGCGGTGCTGGCGCGCTACCACCATGTGCCGTTCATCGTGGTCGCGCCGACGACCACGGTGGATCTCGACACGCCCGACGGTGCGTCGATCGAGGTGGAGCAGCGGCCGGGGCACGAAGTGACGGAATTTCCGTCTCCGCGCGGGTCCGGGGCGGGCAGGGAGGGCCCCGATGCGGGCCGGGGGACACGGGTGGCGCCCTTGGGGACCCCCGTCCACAATCCGGCGTTCGATGTCACGCCGCCGGGGCTGGTGACGGCTGTCGTCACCGAATCCGGGGTCGTTTCGCCGGTCACCCGGGCGGCGATGAGCGATCTGTGTGCCGCGGCGCGCCGTGTATCGATGAGCTAATGGGATGATGTCGATTATGAAGGGACGCGTTCTCGTCGTCGATGACGACACCGCACTGGCAGAGATGCTTGGCATCGTGCTGCGTGGCGAAGGCTTTGAACCATCGTTTGTTGCGGATGGAGACAAGGCCCTGGCGGCCTTCCGCGAAACCAAACCCGATCTGGTGCTGCTCGATCTGATGCTGCCGGGCCGGGACGGAATTGAGGTGTGCAGGCTGATCCGGGCGGAGTCCGGGGTACCGATCGTCATGCTGACGGCGAAGACGGACACGGTCGATGTGGTGGTGGGCCTCGAATCGGGCGCCGACGACTACATCGTCAAGCCGTTCAAGCCGAAGGAGCTGGTGGCACGGATCCGTGCGCGGCTGCGGCGCTCCGAGGAGCCGGCTCCCGAACAGCTGTCCATCGGCGATCTGGTGATCGACGTCGCGGGACACTCCGTGAAGCGGGACGGCCGTTCGATCGCGCTGACCCCGCTGGAGTTCGACCTGCTCGTCGCACTGGCCCGTAAACCGTGGCAGGTGTTCACCCGGGAGGTATTGCTCGAACAGGTGTGGGGTTACCGGCATGCCGCGGACACGCGGCTCGTCAATGTGCACGTACAGCGGCTGCGCTCGAAGGTGGAGCGCGATCCGGAGCGTCCGGAGATCGTGGTGACGGTGCGCGGCGTCGGGTACAAGGCAGGGCCAAGCTGAGATGGCCGGATCCGGTGCTGCTCCGGAGCACGACGAGGGGCGGACGGCCGGCCGGCTGAACAGGGCCTCGCTGTACGACCGGCTCCGGCACAGCGGCCGGCTGCTGCAGGACGGGGCGTCCGGCGGCCCCGTCAACCCGGTGCTGCGGATGGTGCTGCGCTGGGTGCGGCGGCCGTTGCTCGCCGCCGTACGGCTGTGGCGGCGCAATATCCAGCTGCGGGTGGTCGCGAGCACCCTGCTGATGTCGCTCGGCGTCGTGCTGCTGCTCGGCGTCGTCGTCATCGGCCAGGTGCGCAACGGCCTGCAGGACGCCAAACGCAACGCTGCGCAGAGCCAGGCGTCCGGCGGCTTCAAGGTGGCGCAGGACCAGGCCGACACCGATGCCCGGGGAGAGCCCGGCGCCACGGCCGGCAGCCGCGCCCGGCTCAACTCCGGGGTGTGGCTGACCGGCCTCGTGCAGCAGCTCGCAAGCGGCGGGCAGGGCGTCTACTCGGTGGTGGCCCTCAGCTCCGACACCCAGCAGCCGTTCGTCGACGACAGCAGCGGCACCAGGGCGCCCCGCTCCTCCGGCGACGTACAGCCGGAGCGCAGCGTGCCCGCGGGGCTCCGGGAGACGCTCGACGAGCAGCCCGGGACGTACGAGCAGCACACCCGGATCGTGCGCAGCTCCGGCGAGGCGGAGCCCGGGCTGGCCATCGGCAAGCAGCTCAACGACGTGAACGGTAATCCGTACCAGCTCTACTACCTCTTCCCGTTCACCCAGGAGGAGAAGTCGCTGAGCCTGGTCAAGACGACCCTGGCGACCGCCGGGGTGTTCGTGGTGGTGCTGCTCGGCGCCATCGCCTGGCTCGTGGTGCGGCAGGTCGTGACGCCGGTACGGATGGCGGCGGGGATCTCCGAGCGGCTGGCGGCCGGTTTCCTGCAGGAGCGGATGAAGGTCACCGGCGAGGACGACATCGCCCGGCTCGGCGAGTCGTTCAACAAGATGGGCCAGAACCTCCAGCTCAAGATCCAGCAGCTGGAGGAGCTCTCGCGGATGCAGCGCCGCTTCGTCTCCGACGTCTCGCACGAGCTGCGCACCCCGCTGACGACCGTACGGATGGCGGCCGACGTCATCCATGAGGCGCGGGAAGGCATGGACCCGGCGACGGCCCGCTCCACCGAACTGCTGCGCGGCCAGCTGGACCGCTTCGAGTCGCTGCTCGCCGACCTGCTGGAGATCAGCCGG
>DOWQ01000641.1 GCA_003519485.1 Streptomyces sp.
GAGGGCGGCGGGGTCGGCGGGGTCGGCGAAGTCCGCCGGGTCGACGGTGCCGGTCCGGTCAACAGGGCCGGCCGGACCGCGGGCGCCTGCAGGGTCCGCGCCGCCGTCTCCGTCCCCGCCGACCGCTCGGTGCCCGGGCAACGGCTCCTGCTGAGGCGCCGGCAGTGGCGTCGACGGCTGCTGTGCCGGGAGCGGGTGTTGCGGCGGGGGGGGGNNCCGTGCGACATGGAAGGCCCCTTACATCTGGTGCGAAAGGTTCGCAGCATGGCCCACGGAACCCCACGGGCACCGCGAGCCCCGACTGCCAGGCCAAGTTAGGTATACCTAACCACCTCTTCCGGGTTGTCTTGAACCCCCCATACGGACAACGGCCGGAAAGCACTCAACACCCTTACCGCCCGAAGGTGTTACTCGCCAAGGTCAGGGGGTGACATCGTGAACCTGGCGTTGACGTGTGCGTACACGGTCTGCCGCTGCGGCTCGAGGTCCAGCGGCGCCGCGGCTTCCGCGCGGGCGGCCGAACGGCCGTAGAACGCCCCGCCGGCCGCGGCCGGCACGGCCGGTCCGCCGGTGGTCTCCGCGCCCTCGTCGGCGAGTTCGACGAGGGCGACCAGCTCGGCGCCCAGCGCGCCCGCGTACTCGCGCGCCCGCAGGACCGCCTCGCGCACCGCCCGGCAGCGCGCCTCCCCGCGGACGGGCGAGTCGGTGCGCAGCTGCCACCAGGGGCCGCCCACGCTCGTCAGTTCGAGGTCGCCGAGCCGGGTGACCAGCTCGCCGAGCGCGGTGAAGTCTGCCAGCGCCGCCGTGACATTCACTCGTCCGTGGTACGCGCGGATCCGCTCGCCGCGTCCCTTGTCCGACCACTGCGGCGTGATGACGAAGGCCCCGGTCTCCAGCTTCTCGACCGCTTCGCCGTAGGACCTGATCAGCTCCAGGACGCCGGCGTTGCGGCGGCCGAGATCATCGAGCGCGGCTCGCCGGTCGGTGCCGCGGGCGCTGACCGTGATGCTTATCCGGGCGAGCTCGGGCTCCACTTCGAGCCGCGCCTCGCCGCGGACCGCGAGGCGGGGCGACTCGGGGGTTCCGTAGGGGGTGTGCTGCGTCGGTGTCGTCATGCGGACACTCTGGCAGCCCCCGGCGCCGGGCGGCCGCCCCCACCGCTGGCGAACAGGGCCACGGAGTCACCGCACCGGCTGCGCTCCACCGCACCCAGTGCCACAAGACGCATATATAGGGATGAACGAGTACAGATGCGTACGATGGAACGACGCGTGAACGGCGCTCCACCGGCCCACCCCGCCGGAGCGCAGCGGCGCACCCGAGCCCGGAGGAGATCCGATCATGGCCGGCCCTGGAAATCCGTCCGGTGACGCCGAATACCACCCGCTGGTCGGCGAGGAACTGCTGAACGCGATGTTCTACGGCCTGAACGTCGGCGTGTACGTGATGAGCACCGAGGCCCGCATCCTGGTGGTCAACCCCTGCGGCGCCGACCTGATCGGGCGCCCACCGCAGGAGATCGTCGGCGCCGATTCGCACGCCCTGCTGCACCGGGACGCGGACGGCAGCGTGGGGCCGCGCTCGGAGTGCCCCCTGCTGGCGGCCCTCGCCGCGGGACGGCAGACGCGGACCAAGGAGGCGTGGTTCGAACGCGGTGACGGCAGCCTGATGCGGGTGGGCTGGCTGATGGCCCCGTACGAGACCGACGGCGAGCCGGGCGGTGCCGTGGTGACCTTCTTCGACTTCTCCGGCCGGCAGGAGGAGATCCAGCGCCGGGAGGCGCACATGGTGGCGCTGGAGCGGCTCGCCGACCGGCTGTCGCTGGTCGCGGAGGTCACCACCGTCCTCACCTCCACCCTGGATGTGCACGAGGCGCTGCGCCGGCTGGTCCGGCTGGTCGTGCCCCGGCTGGCGGACTGGGCGGTGGTCGACCTGCTCGGCCCGGACGACGAGGTGCTGCGGGTCAGCGTCGTCCACCACGCGAACGACACCCATGGGAACGTGATCGAGCTGGAGGGCAAGCTGCCCGCACCGGTCTCGTGGGAGTCGAAATCGCCCCTCCAGCGGGTGCTGCGCGGGGGCTCGGCGGCCATCGTGGGGCCCGAGAGCTACGCCGGCAGGCCGGACTCCCCCATCGAGGAGGTGCAGCGCAACCTGTTCCGCTCCACCGGCATCCACTCCGGGATCATGGCGCCGCTGCGCGGCTCGCGCGGCGTTCTCGGCGCCCTCACACTGGGCCGCGCCGACCAGGAACAGTCGTTCGACCCGGACGAGCTCGCCCTGGTCGACGACATCGCCCGCCGCGCGGGGCTGGCCGTGGACAACGCACAGCTGTTCGACCGACAGCGGCGGATCTCCGAGACCATGCAGCGGCACCTGCTGACGCCGCTCCCCCGGGTCGAGGGCCTCGGCATGGCCGCCCGGTACCTCCCCGCGCCGCGGGGGTCCCAGGTCGGCGGCGACTGGTACGACGCGTTCGTCCTCCCGGACGGCGCGGTGATGCTCGTGATCGGCGACGTGATCGGCCACGACCTCCAGGCGGCGGCAAGTATGTCGCAGGTCCGCAACATGCTGCGGGCCTTCGTCTGGGACCGGCGGGAGCCGCCGAGCCTGATCGTCGACCGGCTCGACAACTCCCTGGTGCACATCAGCGATGCCCCGATGGCGAGCCTGGTCCTCGGCAGGCTGGAGGGCGGCGACGGGATGCCGTACCAGCTGCACTGGACCAACGCCGGACACCCGCCGCCGCTGCTCATCACGCAGGAGGGCGACGCCCACTTCCTCGAGGCCGGGCTCGGCGTGCTGCTCGGCACCGAGATGGCCATCGAGCGGGTCGACGCGCTCGTGCCGCTGCGCCCGGGCAGCACCCTCGTCCTCTACACCGACGGGCTCGTCGAGGCCCCGGACCTGGCCATGGAGACCGGCCTGGCCCGGCTGCGTCGGCACGCCGCCGAGCTGGCCGGACGGCCGCTCGGCGAGCTCTGCGACCAGCTCCTGCAACGGCTCGAACCGGAGGGCTCGGAGGACGACATCGCGCTGCTCGTGGTGCGGGTGCCGTAGCCCCGGCGGGCCGCGCCCGGACCCGAACGCGGGCCGCAAACCGGTTTCGGTGGGTACCACGGCCGGGTCCGGTGGGTACCACGGCCGAGTAACGGTGGGTACCGCCGCCGGGGCGGGCCACGGTGGCCGGCCGCGGCAAGGGCATCCGGGCGTCAGCTGCGGCCGGACCCCGGACGTCAGCCGCCGGTCGCGCCCTCCCGTACCCGCAGGGCCCGTGCCACGTCGTCCAGCTGGTCGGCCAGCCTGCGGCGCAGCGC
>DOWQ01000751.1 GCA_003519485.1 Streptomyces sp.
CCGGTGCTGTTGCTGCACGGCTTCCCCCAGACGGGGCTGGCGTGGCAACAGCAGATCGCGGCGTTGGCCGCGCACGGCTACCGGGTGGTGGCACCCGACCAGCGCGGGTACTCCCCCGGGGTCCGCCCACAGCGGCCCGAGGACTACCGCATCAGCGTCCTGGTCGACGATGTGGTCGCGATCACGGAGGAACTGGGCTGGGCGGCATTCGACCTGGTCGGCCATGACTGGGGAGGCGCGGTGGCGTGGTGGACCGCCCATGCCCACCCCGGCCGCGTACGCACCCTGACGGTGGTCTCGACCCCGCACCCCCGCGCGCTGGCCGCCGCCCTGCGCACCGACGAGGACCAGCGCGAACGTTCGCGCTACATGCTCGACTGGCGCGAAACGCCCGCCACCGAAGAGCGCATGCTCGCCAACGGTGCCGAGGAGCTTCGCGCCGCCTACGCCGGCAGGATCCCGCAGGACAGTGCCGATGCGTACGTGCGGCACCTGTCCCGACCGGGCGCTCTCACCGCGGCCCTGAACTGGTACCGGGCCGGCCGCCCCGACGGCACGATCGGCGCCATCGACGTGCCCACGCTGCACGTCTGGAGCACGGAGGACAGCGCGTTCGGCCCGGCGGCCGCGCAAGGAACGGGGCAGTGGGTCAACGGGCCGTACCGGTTCGAGACCCTCCAGGGCGTCAGCCACTGGATCCCCGAAGAGGCACCCGAGACCTTGAGCCGCCTGCTGCTCGAACAGCTGCGCACGCACGGCCAGTACGGAACCACAGCGAACACCCCGTCCGCCGACTCTCAGCAGAGGTGACCCCCGTGAAGACAGCGCGAGCAGCCTGGCGCCGACTCGAGCCCGTGCACGCCATGATCTACTTCGCCCCCGAGGGGAGGCGGCGGTACGCGGACCTCGGACTGAGCGGACGCGCCGGGTACTTCACCTCCCGCAGCGCCGCCTTCGGCCGCGCCTCCGCCGAACTGGTCATCTCGACCTTCTACAACTTCAACCCCGGCCTCGTACGGCAGGCACTCGACGGGGCCTGGGACGCCGCGACGCCGCAGCAGGTGCTGGACGCGCGGCACGCCGCCGCGGACGAGGCCCTCCGACGGGCCGGAATCCACGAACTCCCCGCCCTGGACGAGGTGCTGGCGCTGACGCGCAGGGCCGCCGAGGAAGCCCGCGACCACACGCAGGGCCGCCCGCTGTTCGCCGCCCATGCCGCCCTGCCCTGGCCGGAGGAGCCGGTGCTGCAGCTGTGGCACGCCCAGACGCTGCTCCGGGAGTTCCGTGGAGACGGCCATGTCGCGTGCTTGCTGAGCGAGGGCGTCGGCGGCCTGGAGTCGCTGATCCTGCACGCCGCCACCGGTGACGTCCCCGTCGACTTCCTCAAGGCGAGCCGCGCGTGGCCCGAGGAGGAGTGGGCCGGCACCGAGGAGCGCCTGCGTACGCGAGGGCTCCTCGACGGCAACTCCCTCAGCACGGAGGGCGTACGCCTGCGCCGGCACATCGAGGACCGCACCGACCAACTGGCCCTCCCCGCCTACGCCGCCCTGGGGGACGCGGACTGCGAACGCCTCGCCGAACTCGCGCGCCCCTTCGGCCGCGCGGTCGTCGACGCCGGCCTCCTCAAGATCGGCTGAGCCGGGTCGCTGCTGAGCCGGGTCGCTGAGCGCGGCTGCTCAGCCGACGCTGACTCCGAAGACCATGGGGACCAGCGTGTGGAGCGCCACCAGAAGCACGACAAAACCTGCCAGGTTCAGCCAGATACCGGCCCGGATCATGTGACGGATGGGCAGGTCGCCGGTGGCGAACGCGACCGCGTTCGACGGGGTGGCCACCGGCAGCATGAACGCACAGCTGACGGCGAAGGTCACTGCGATGGTCATCACCAGTGGGTCGACTCCCGCGCCGACAGCGATGGCTCCCATGATCGGGAAAAAGGCCGCAGCGGTTGCCGTATTGCTGGTCAGTTCGGTGAGCAGGATGACCACCAGTGCGGCAGCCCCGACGAGGACGATGTTGGGCAGGCTGGAGAGGGCCGAGACACTCTCCCCGATCCACTTGCTCAGCCCGGTCTCCGTGAATTGCGCGGAGAGCGACAGGCCGCCGCCGAAGAGAAGGAGCACTCCCCAGGGCACGTCCCTGGTCGCCGACCACTCCAGAAGCGGTGCTTTGTCGTCCTTCGAGCCGGGGATGACGAACATGGCGATCGCGGCGAGGACAGCGACGCTCGTGTCGTCGAAGTTCGCCAGCCACGGCGCCGCGGACGCGACTGCGGGAATCGCCGCGAGCAGCGGCAGGAAGATCCAGCAGAACGCGGTGCAGCCGAAGACGAGCATGACCCGACGCTCCTGCGGTGACAGGCCGCCCAGCGCCTGCAGGTCACGCCGGATCAGTTCCCGTCCGCCGCTGATCTCCTCGACCTCGGAACGGAACACGATTTTCGTCAGCACCACCCAGGAGGCAGCCAGCATGACCGCGGCGAACGGAACCCCCACGAGCATCCACTGACCGAAACCGATGGTGATGTCGTGCGTGTCGACCAGATAGGCGCGCATGAGGGCCATCGGCGGCTGCCCGATCAGTGTGGCCATGGAGCCGATCGTGACCGAGTACGCGATGCCGAGCAGGACGGCCGCAGTCAGCTTGGGCGTTGCCTGCCCGCGGTCGAGCGAACGGATGAGCGCCAGGATCGAGCCGCCGATGGGGACCATGATCACCGCAGTGGCGGTGTTGCTCACCCACATGGATATGAACGCGCTGGCCGCCATGAGGCCGAAGACGATCTGCGCCGGCCGGGTCCCCACGGCCAGCACGGTGAGAAGCGCGATTCTTCGATGCAAATTCCATCGCTGGGTGGCCAGACCGAGCAGCACACCGCCGAGGACCAAGAAGATGACGGAATTCGCGTACGGCGCCGCGGCGGCCTCGATCTCGGATATCCCGAGAAACGGGAAGAGCACCAGGGGCAGCAGCGAAGTCACGGGGATCGGGATGGCCTCCGTCATCCACCACACCGCCATCAGCACTCCTACGGCCGCCACGGCTCGGGCCTCGAGAGCCGGACCGCCGGGCAGCAGGAAGAAGACCACCAGCGCGGCAATCGGTCCCGCCAGGAACGCCTTTGCTTTGACACCCGACTGCCGGGAGGCGGACGAGTCGCGGTCCTGGCGCGACGAAGTGGCTGTGCCGGCCATGTGGAGTCCCCTATCGGTGAGCTGGACCCCGACTGTAAGGACGGTCACATGGATGAGTGAAATATCTATTCATCACCGCTTCAGACGCTGCGCGTATCAATGAACCGAAGCGTTCACCGAAGCGCCGGCCGGTCACGCGCGGCGCGCTGCTGATGATCCGCCGGCGCCGGTATGAGGCCGTCCTCGGCGAGGCCGGCGAGCACGGCCTCGCCGAGGGCCTGCACTGCCGACTGGGGGCGGACCATCACCGTGAATTCCTTGATCCTCCCCTCCGTGTCGAACTGCAGCAGGTCCATGCCGTGGATCTGTTTTCCGTTGACGGTGGCCCGGAACAGCAGGATCGCCGACGGGGCCTCCTTGCCGTCGGCACTCGTCTCCGCCGTGCCGTCGAACTGCCCGACGTAGCGGAAGTCCTCGAACGTACGCAGCAGGACGCCGAAGAGTCCGAGCACCATCGGCCTGCCCTCGAACGGACTGAACTTCACGGGGCTGTACAGGCGGACGTCCTCGGTGAAC
>DOWQ01000515.1 GCA_003519485.1 Streptomyces sp.
CACCGCTGACGGATCGAGGTCAATGTCTCAGGCAAGGAAGCCGATGCCGAGGCGGATGACCGCGATAACGTGACGTACAACCGCCCGGACTTCTGGGTGGGAGAGCAGACCACGACCAACAAGCAGTTGAACTTCCTCCAGCACATCGGGACCCAGCTCACCGACAGGGGACGGGCAGCCGTAATCGTCCCTGACGGTGTGCTGTACGAGGGCGGTCCCGGCAGCGTGGGCGATCTGGTCCGCCGCGAACTGCTCACCGGCTACAACCTGCACACCATGCTGCGCCTGCCGGAGCACATCTTCTACGCCGGCGGGGTGAAGGCCCACGTCCTCTTCTTCGAAGCAGTCCCCGGACATCGCGCGGACGACGACCCGCCGCACACCACTGACGCGCAAATAGCAGCAGGTCAGGATGGTTGTGGGCAGGTCTGGGTGCCCGGCGGTCGGTGGGCCACCGGGTGTCTAGGCTGTGGGTCAAGCGGGTGTGGTCTCCCTGGGGTTGAGGGTGACGGTGTAGCCGAGCTGGTTGAGCTGGCCGATGGCCCGGCGGGTGGCGCGTTCGGGGTCTCGCTGGGTGAAGTAGGTGCCGCCCAGGTCCCTGTAGGCGACGTTGTCGGTGAGCATGTGCCAGATCGCGGTGATGATCGAGTGCTCGACGGCGACCAGTGCCCTGAGTGGGCCGCGGCGGGCGGTGAGCCGCTTGTAGCGGGCGGCGAGGTAGGTGTCTTTGGTTCTGACCGCGCCGAACGCGGCGAGCCCGAGGGCGCCTTTGAGGTAGGGGTTGCCGGGCCGGACCTTGGTGTTCTTGGTGCGGCCAGCGGACTCGTGGTGTTTGGGGCAGACTCCGGCCCAGGACGCCAGGTTCTTGGCGGAGGCGAACCGGTTCATGTCCCCGCCGGTCTCCGCGATGATCACTTCGGCGACGTGCTGGTTGATGCCGGGGATGGTGTCGAGCAGGTCGAGAGCGGAGCGAAAGGGCGTCATCGCCTCTTCGACCCGCGTCGTGATCTGGTCGATCATGCGTGTGAGCTGGTCGTACTGGTCCAGATGCAGCCGGGTCAAGAACGCGTGGTGTTCGCGGAAGCGTCCGGTCAGGGCCTCGGTGAGTTCGGGGATCTTGCTGCGGAGCTTGCGCTTGGCCAGGTCCGCGAGGACCTGCGGGTCGCCTTCGCCGCGGATGAGGGCTTCGAGCATGGCCCGCCCGGAGACGCCCATGATGTCGGAGGCGACCGCGGAGAGTTTGATGCCGGTGTCCTCCAGGAGTTTCTCCAGTCGCTGGACCACGCGGCTGCGTTCCCGGGTGGCGGTGGTCCGGGCCCGGGTGAGGTCTCGTAGTTCACGGATCGGCTCGGGTGGCACGAAGGAGGGGCGGACCAGGCCGTGGGATCCGAGTTGGGCCAGCCAGGCCGCATCCGAGACGTCCGTCTTGCGGCCGGGCAGGTTCTTGACCTGCCGCGCGTTGACGAGGACCACGTTCAAGCCCTCGGCCAGCACGTAGTAGAAGGGCTTCCAGTAGTCCGAGGTCGCCTCGATCACCACCAGGGTGACCTCGGCGGCGATCAGGTGGTCTCGCAGATCGAGGACCGTGTTCGTGGTCGATCCCCATGTCGTGGTCTCGGTGGTGAAAGAGCCCCGCCGCTTCGGGCTCGGAGTGCGGACGCACACCTTGGCGTCCTTCTTGCTGTTGTCGAGGCCGGCACAGCGTTCGTGCAGCACGTCCACGGTCTTGCTCCCTCCCTCACCGGGCAACCAGGTATGTCGTTCCGGGAGGGCCAGGGTGAATCAGGAATTCTGACGCACGTGCTTCACAGCAACACTCCACGGTTCCCGTGGACGGCCCTCAGTACCACGCTGACCTGCGAGCTCACTGGCATCACAGAGATGTCGGTTTCGGCCGGAACGAACCCCCTCATGATCCCGAACCGGCCCCAGTCCCCGTCAAGGCGGACAGAAGCACCCCCAGCGCGCGCCAAGGGATTTACCACGCCCCCGGCGCGCACCGAAGGTGCGCTGGTTCGCTGACCTGTGGACGTACGACCTCCGCACCGACAGCCGCTTCACCCTTAAGAAGAACCCGATGAAGCCCGAGCATCTGGCCGACTTCGACAGACAGGCATTTGCGCCATCCGACCTGGACCGTAGGCACCGTAAGGAGTCCGACCGGTTCCGCCGCCGCCGGGCGGCCGATCTCCTTGCCAGGAAGCAGGTGAATCTGGACATCGCACGCCTCAGTCCCGAAGCCTCGGCGGCCAAGGAACCCCCGGCATCCATTGACGCACTGACCCGGTCCGTGGCCGGAGACCTCCGTTCGGCCCTGGCCGAGATCGAGGCATTCGCCCAGGATCTCGGCGTCGACCTCGCCACGGTGTCGGAGCGAGTTGAAGCGCGCGGCCCCTCACACTCAGTCGGGGTCACAGGTACGCAGGAGAGCTCGGAGACCACCTTCCCGAGGTGATGGGACGGCATCGATACAGCAGCCCGACTATGCCTACGCCACACTGACTGACGTGGCTGCGGGCGAAAGCAGCCGTCTTCGCGCGGTGGCTTCGAGGTTCCTTCGTGTCCGCACCGCACCTCGGCTGGTTCGCGAGCGGCCTCGCTGTGGGCGAAGGGCGAGCATGATCCGTGGCCGCTGCCCACCGAGGGCGGCGACGAAGACATCGCTGCAGAGCTGCGCAGGCACCTGGACTCCGTCGATACCCCGTGGGCCAGTCCGTATACAGTCCGCAGGACACCCGTAGCGATCGTCGGAACCCCAACGCGCCAACGGAGAAATGCCTGGTCAGCGCGCTTCAGGCCCCTCCGTCGCAGGTTGGGGATTGGTCCGCAGACATTCCACTTCAACGTCTGAGTGATCGAAGTAACGTCGCGTGAATGTCCAGGTCATCAGCTACTCGGCCCCTCGGGAAAGTGCCGAGAGTGGTACGTTATTGGGTACCACTTAATGGAAGGGGTCAGGTCATGTCCATAACCGCGAGCGAAGCCCGCAAGGCGCTCTTTCCGCTGATCAAGAAGGTCAACGACGATCACGAGGCCATCGAGATCGTCTCCAAGCACGGCAACGCCGTGCTCGTCTCGGCCGAGGACTACGGGGCGCTGCGCGAGGGCTCGTACCTGCTGCGCTCGCCTGCGAATGCGCGGCGTCTGCTCAAGGCGTACGAGAACGCCCTGGGCAACATCAACGTGTCGGAGCGCGAGCTGATCGATCCGGACGCGGTGGACCCTGCTGCGGGTGCTGGGTGAGGCTTGTTTTCGAGGACCAAGGCTGGGAGGACTACACGTCCTGGCTCAAGAACGACCGCAAGATGCTCGCTCGGATCAACAGGCTCATCGAGGACGTCAAGCGTGACCCCTTCACGGGGATCGGCAAGCCTGAGCCGCTGAAGTACCACTTGCCCGGGGCGTGGTCGCGACGGATCGATGACGAGCACCGGCTCGTCTACCTGGTTACGGACAAGGAGATCGTCATCCTCGCCGCCCGCTACCACTACTGACCGCGGAAGCGGTCCCGGAGTCCTGCCCTCTTTGTTCACATGCTGCTGGCCGGGTGCCGGCACGGCCGGTCTTCACGTGCCGTGGACCGTGGATCGGTGTCCGACATGAACGACCCACACCACCAGTTCGCCGTTGTCGATGGTGTGGACGACGCGGTGGTCACCGACGCGAAGGCGACGACGCTCCGGCTGTGACACGAGTGCTGTGCTGTTGAAGCCGAGGGGTCTCTCTCCAGTTCTGTCAGTTTCGTCAGGATTCGAAGTGCCGTGTCCCGGGGAAGCTTTCGAAGCTCGGCCTGGGCCTCGGGCGCGGTCCGGTACTCACTCACTCACTGTGTGCCAGCGTCTCCTTCATCACGTCCTCGATCGGGACGCCGGCGGAGCGGTTCGCCATCCGCTCGTCGATGAGGCGGTCGATCTCGAGCTGGTACTTGCGCAAGGTCTCGATGGAGACGACGGCGGCGACCTCTTTTCCCCGCCGTGTGATGACCGTGGGTTGGTCCTCGCGGTCGGCCCGCTCGACGACGGGGGTGGTGGGCGGCTGCGGCGGCCCGTGCGGTTCTTGAGGCCTGCGGCGTTTTGTTTCCCCGTGTCGCGCGGTTCATGCGTCTTCCATCGGACTATCACCACTTCAGGTGATTCTTTGGCCAGTGCTTGCCGTAGCAACCGTCGGTTGCCACGCTGTTGCGGAATGTCAACCTTGGTGGGAGGGGCACGTGCCTTTTGGTGAGCAGCCTGCGTATCTCCGGGTCGCCGGCGACCTGCGGCAGAAGATCGTCGACGGCTTCCTGGCACCGCACACCAGGCTGCCTTCCCAGGCCCGGATCCGTGCGGAGTACGGCGTCTCCGACACGGTCGCCCTGGAGGCCCGCAAGGTGCTGATGGCGGAGGGGCTCGTCGAGGGCCGCTCCGGCTCTGGCACCTACGTCCGGGAGCGGGCCGAGCCGCGCCGTATCGCCCGGACCGGCTATCGGTCGGCCGACGACCGCACCCCGTTCCGGCAGGAGCAGGCCGACGAGCGGGTGAAGGGCACCTGGGATTCGCGCAGCGAGCAGGAGCCGGCCTCGTCCGCGGTCGCCGAGCGGCTGGCCATCGATCCGGGCGACCGCGTCATGCGTACCCGCTATCTCTACCGCATCGAGGGTGAGCCGATGATGCTCACCACCTCCTGGGAGCCGCTCGCGCTCACCGGCCGTACGCCCGTGATGCTGCCCGAGGAGGGCCCGCTGGCCGGGAGCGGGGTGGTGGACCGGATGGCGGCTCTCGGTGTGGTCGTGGACAACGTCCAGGAGGAGGTCGGGGCCCGGCCCGGGCTGGCCGAGGAGACGCTCGCGCTGGGCGGGGTGCCCGGTCGCGCGGTCGTCGTCGTATCCCGGACGTTCTTCGCCTCCGGGCGGCCGGTGGAGACGGCGGACGTGGTCGTGCCGGCGGACCGTTACCGGCTCTCGTACCACCTCCCGGTCAGATAGCCGCGGCCGCCGAGGGGGCGCGTGGCGCTCCGCGCGCCCCCGGCTCCCCATCCGTCCCGGGCGGCATTTTCGGCACCGCACTCCTGCGCCGGTGCCGAAACGTTCAATACCGAACGTGTGGCCGGATGCGTACCTCTTCGTGAAAAGCCGCCTCCGTTGAGTAAGGGTCGGGCGTAGGCTCGGGCATATGCGGATTGCGGTTTCCTTACAGATCAGGACACTGTGCGCGGGCGCATGCGCCGCGGCGGGAGGGGCGGGTCGATGACCGACAGCGGGGACGCCGTGCCATGGCTCGTCATACGCGAGGACGGGAACGGCAACCGCTACCGCGTCGGCAGCTATGCCACACGCGCGGAAGCGGAACGGGCCGCGGCCCAGCTCGACAACGCGGGGAGTGAGCAGCTCTACGTGGTCGAGCAGGTCGGTCGGCACTCGTAGAGTCCGTCGCATGGCGGAGGACTCGGAACACTCGGAAAGCACGGGGTGCGCAGCGTACGCGGAGAGCGGCGCGACGCGCGTCGTGGTCGGCGGTGCCGTCCTGGACGGCGGCCGGCTCCTCGCCGCTCGGCGCAGCGCGCCGCCCGCCCTGGCCGGACGCTGGGAGCTGCCCGGCGGAAAGCTGGAGCCGGGCGAGACGGCCGAGCAGGCTCTGGTGCGTGAACTCCGAGAGGAACTGGGCGTCGAGGTCGAGCCGGTGGAGCGGATTCCGGGCCTCTGGCAGCTTTCGCCCCCGTACGTCCTCCAGGTGTGGACCGCGCGGCTCGTTTCCGGCGAGCCGCGGCCCCTCCAGGACCACGACGAGCTGCGCTGGCTGACGCCCGACCGGGCGGGCGAGGTGGACTGGCTGGACCAGGACCGCCCCGCCGTGGCCGAGGCCGTACGGAGGCTCAGGGAGCCCGCGGCGCGGGCGGAGCGGCAGGAGTAGGCGGAACCGGTCCCCGGCCGGTCCTGCACCGGTCAGGGCGCGGGGCCCCGGCGCCTGGCGTCGGACCGGCGGC
>DOWQ01000284.1 GCA_003519485.1 Streptomyces sp.
AGCGCCCGTTCGCCCGCCTCGCGCATGGCCGCGAGGGGCGCGGGGGCGCGGCCGGTCATCTGCTCGACCTGGAGTACGGCCTGGTGGACCAGCAGGTCGAGCCCGCCGACGACCGCGCCGCCGCGCGCCGACCAGGCGGCGGCGAGCCGGGTCGGCCAGGGCTCGTACAGCACGTCGAAGAGCATGCCGGGCCGGTCGGGGACGGCTCCGGCCAGGGCGTCGGTGCTGCCCGCCGGCGTGGTGGCGATCACCAGCGGATCGTGGAACGCCTTGGCCGCATCGGCCCAGTCGGCGGTCGTCACGGCAACGCCCAGCCGCTCGCCCCAGCCCCGCATCTGGGCCGCACGGTCGGCGCCGCGGACGTACGCGGTGACCTCGCCGGTGCAGATCCGGGCGAGCGCGGCCAGCGCGGAGGAGGCGGTGGCCCCGGCGCCGAGCACGGCGGCACGCTCGACGCGTTCGACGCCGCGCTCGCGCAGGGCGGCGACCAGGCCGGGGATGTCGGTGTTGTCGCCGGTCCGGCGGCCGTCCGGGGTGAAGCAGACTGTGTTGACGGCCTCCACGGACGCGGCCGTGTCGCTGATCTCGTCCAGCAGCGGGATCACGGCCCGCTTGAGCGGCATGGTGAGCGACAGGCCGGCCCAGGAGGCGTCGAGGCCCGCCAGGAACTCCGGCAGCCCGGCCTCGTCCACCTCGCGGCGGCCGTACTCCCAGCCCTCGAGGCCGAGGGCCGCGTAGGCGGCCCGGTGCAGCACGGGCGAGAGAGAGTGCGCGATGGGCTTGCCCAGCACGGCGGCGCGGTGGGCCTGCCCGGTCATGTCACTCGTCACTCGAACGTCCGTCATCAGCTCTTGTTCTTCTGGTTCTCGTTGAACTCCGCCACGAGCTTCTGGTGCTCCTCGTGGGTCTCCGCGAACTTCGTGGTCACTCCGTCGACGGAGACGAAGTAGTACCAGTCGCCCTGCTCCGGGTCCATGGCGGCCTCCAGCGCCTCGGCGCCGGGGTTCCCGATGGGGCCGGGGGGCAGCCCGCGGTAGAAGTACGTGTTGTACGGGTCGTCGTGGTTGCGGATCTCGTCGATCCCGATGTTGATCTCGCTCTGGCCCTTCAGGTAGTTGAAGGTCGAGTCGAATTCGATCTTGCCATTGGTCTCGGTGTTCCCCGGCTCGAGCCGGTTGTAGATGACCCGCGCCATCTTGCCGAAGTCTTCGCTGGTCTTGCCCTCCGCCTGCACCATGCTCGCGACGGCGACCAGCTGGAGCGGCGAGTCGAGCTTGAGCTTCTCCGCCTCGCCGGCCAGGTCGTACTTCTCGTACTCCGCCGTGGCCCGCGTGACCATCTGCCGCAGGATGCCCTCGGGATCGGCCTTCTCGCCGGCGTCGTAGCGCGCCGGATAGAGGAAACCTTCCAGCGGATCCTTTATCTTCTCGTTGTCGTCGGCCCAGTCGGGCAGGCCGAGCTTCCCGGCCTGTGCCTCGGCGACCTTCGCGGTGGAGCCTTCCTTCAGCTCCAGCTTCTTGTCGATGGTCGCGTAGATCTGCGCGTTGCGCATGCCCTCGGGGATGATGAGCGCGCTCCGGCTGACCGGGTCGAGCATCAGCTCGAGCGCCGCAGCACCCGACATCCCCTTCTTCAGCGAGTAGACCCCGGGCTGGATGGTCTGCCCCTCCGGGTTGTCGGCGGCGGCGTCGACGAACGCCTGGGCGCTCTTCACCACCCCGGCCTTCTGGAGGACCCGGCCCATCTCGCCGGTGGGCGCGCCCGCCGGGATCTCGACCTGGACCGTGCCGGTGCCCTTCCCCGCGAAGTCGGGGGCCGGGCCGAAGTGGGTCTGGTAGAAGTCGTAGGCGAAGTAGCCGCCCACTCCGACGCCGCCGGCGAGGACGACGGCGACCAGCAGGCACGCCGTGCCGCTGCGCCGCTTTCCGGGCTTGCCGCCGCGGCGTTCCTTCCCGCGGCGCCGGGGGGCGTCCTCGTACTCGTCCTCGTACTCGTCCTCGTCCCGGTCGTCGTGCTCGTCGCGGTCGTCGAAGTCGCCGGTGCTGTCCCTGCCCGGGCCCGCGCCGGCGCTGTCCGGCTGGTCCGCGAAGAAGGCCTGCCCGGGGCCGTCCACCGGCTCCGGCTGCCAGCCGTCGGCAGGGTCCGCCTGCTGCCGGTCGTACTGCTGCTGCCGCTGCGGGTCCTGCTCGTGCTGCGGGTGCTGCTGGCCGTACCGCTGGTCGTCGTACTGCTGCTGCGGGTGCTGTTGTTGTTGCTGCTGATAGCCGTACGGGTCGGCCGGCTGCCGCTGGTCGTGCCCGGCGTACGGGTCACCGGGCTGCCCCGGGCCGTAGCCCTGGCCGGGGCCGTGGTCGCCGTCCCAGCCGTACTGCGGGTCCGGGTACGACTGCTGGTCCGGGTACGGCGGGCCCTGGTACTGCTGCTGGTCCGGGTACGGCTGGTTGCCGTACTGCCCCGGGTACGGCGCCTGGGCGTACTGCTGCCCCTGGTACGGCTCACCGGCGCGGCCGTCCCACTGCGGATGCTGCCGCGGGTACTGCTGCGGCCGGCCGTCGTGGAGGTCGGGCGCAGGCGCGGACTGCTGCCCGTCCCACCCCTGGTCCCCGTAGAGCGGGTCCTCGGGGTGCCACGGTTCGGAGCCTCGGCCCCGGCCATATTCAGTCATCGATCCCCTTGAGCCGATGGCGGCTTCCGTTGGGCGCGCATCACTTCGCGCGATGGTCCGGCCGCCTCATCCCGCATTCCTGGGGCGGAGTTCGGGACGCCGCCGCATCGCGCGGAACGTTACCGTATCGCGATCACATGACCACTTGGACGTTCTCTCCCGGTGCTTTACCCGACACGCGTTCGATCTCCAGAGCATTCTGCAGGATGACCACGGCCGCCGCCTGGTCGACCACCGAACGGCCCTTCCGGGAGTTCACGCCCGAGGCGCGCAGCCCCTGGGCCGCCGTGACCGTGCTCATCCGCTCGTCCACGAGCCGCACCGGCACCGGTGCGATGCCCTTGGCCAGCTCCTGGGCGAAAACCCGCACCTTGGCCGCGGCCGGCCCCTCCGTCCCCTTGAGGGACCGGGGAAGGCCGACCACGACCTCCAGTGGCTCGTACTCGGCGACGATGCTCCGCAACCGCCGGTGGGCGGCCGGGACGTCGCGGCCCGGCACGGTCTCCACCGGGGTGGCGAGGACCCCGTCGGGGTCGCACGAGGCGACCCCGATCCTGGCGTCGCCCACATCGACGGCGATCCTCCTGCCACGGCGCATCGGCGCCCGCTCCTCCGTCATGCCTTGCCGGCGATGAGCCGCTCGACGGCGGCCACGGCCTCCTCGATGGCGGACGGGTTCTGGCCGCCGCCCTGGGCGACGTCGTCCTTGCCGCCTCCGCCGCCGCCGAGGGTCTTGGCGGCCGTACGGACCAGCTCGCCGGCCTTGATGCCGCGCTCGCGGGCGGCCTCGTTGGTGGCGATCACGGTCAGCGGGCGGTCCTTGGCGACGGTGAACAGGGCCACCACGGCTGGGCGGCCGCCCTGGACCCGGCCGCGCACGTCGAGGACGAGCTTGCGCAGGTCGTCGGCGCCCGTGCCGTCCGGCACCCGGCCGGCGGCCAGGGCGATGCCCCGTACGTCCTTGGCGCCCTCGGCGAGGCCCGCGGCGGCCCGGAGGACCTTCTCGCCGCGGAAGCGCTCGATCTCCTTCTCGGCCTCCTTGAGCTTGGCGAGCATCCCGGAGATCTTCTCCGGCAGCTCCTCCGGGCGGCCCTTCACCAGATCGGTGAGCTGCGAGACGACCGTGTGCTCCCGGGCGAGGAAGTTGTACGCGTCCACGCCGACCAGGGCCTCGACGCGGCGCACGCCGGAGCCGATCGAGGACTCGCCGAGCAGCTTCACCAGGCCCAGCTGGGCGGTGTTGTGCACATGGGTGCCGCCGCACAGCTCCTTGGAGAAGTCACCGATGGTGACGACCCGGACCCGGTCGCCGTACTTCTCGCCGAACTCGGCGATGGCCCCCTGCTTCTTGGCCTCGGCCATCGACATCACCTCGGCGGTGACGTCGAGCTCCCGGGCCAGCACCTCGTTGATCTGCTGCTCGACATCGGTGAGCACGGTGCCGGGCACGGCGGCCGGCGAGCCGAAGTCGAAGCGGAAGCGGCCGGGCGAGTTCTCCGAACCGGCCTGGGCGGCGGTCGGGCCGAGGGCGTCGCGCAGCGCCTGGTGGGTGAGGTGGGTGGCGCTGTGGGCGCGGGCGATGGACCGGCGGCGGCCGACGTCGATCCGGGCCTGCGCGCCGGCGCCCAGCGTGACCTCGCCGACCTGGACGACGCCCTTGTGCACGCTGACGCCGGCCACCGGCTGCTGCACGTCGCGGACCTCGACGACGGCTCCGGTGTCGATCCGGATCCGGCCGGTGTCGGCGAGCTGGCCGCCGCCCTCGGCGTAGAACGGCGTCCGGTCGAGGACGACCTCGACCGCGTCACCCTCTTGGGCGGCGGGCGAGGGCACTCCGTCGACCAGCAGGCCGACGACCGTGGACTCGCCCTCGGTGTCGGTGTAGCCGGTGAAGACGGTGGTGCCCGAGCGGTCGGCGACCTCGCGGTAGGCGGAGAGGTCGGCGTGGCCGGTCTTCTTGGCGCGGGAGTCGGCCTTGGCGCGCTCCCGCTGCTCCTTCATCAGCCGGCGGAAGCCCTCCTCGTCGACGGACAGGCCCTGTTCGGCCGCCATCTCCAGAGTGAGGTCGATGGGGAATCCCCAGGTGTCGTGGAGCAGGAACGCCTTGTCGCCGGAGAGGGTCGTCCGGCCGGCGGACCGGGTGTCGCTGACGGCGGTGTCGAGGATGTTCGTGCCGGCCTTGAGGGTCTTGAGGAAGGCGGCCTCCTCGGCGAGCGCGACGGTCTCGATGCGCTTGCGGTCCTCGGTGAGCTCCGGGTACTGCTCGCCCATCGTCCTGATGACGACGTCGGTCAGCTCTCCGATCACCGGGCCGCCGGCGCCGAGCAGCCGCATGTTGCGGATGGCGCGGCGCATGATGCGGCGCAGCACGTAGCCGCGGCCCTCGTTGCCGGGGGTGACCCCGTCGCCGATGAGCATGACGGAGGTGCGGATGTGGTCGGCGACGACGCGCAGCGAGACGTCCGTGCCCTCGCCGGAGCCGTAGCGGACGCCGGTGAGCTCGGTGGCCTTGTCCATGACGACGCGGAGGGTGTCCGTCTCGTACATGTTGGGGACGTCCTGCAGGATCATCGCCAGGCGCTCGAGTCCGAGGCCGGTGTCGATGTTCTTGTTGGGCAGCTCGCCGTAGATCGGGAAGTCGCCCTTGCCCTCGCCCGGCCCGCGCTCGTACTGCATGAAGACCAGGTTCCAGATCTCCACGTAGCGCTCGTCGTTGACGGCCGGGCCGCCCTCCACTCCGAACTCCGGGCCCCGGTCGTAGTTGATCTCCGAGCAGGGGCCGCAGGGGCCGGGCACGCCCATGGACCAGTAGTTGTCGGCCTTGCCGAGGCGCTGGATGCGCTCGGCGGGGACCCCGATCCGGCGCCAGATCTGTTCGGCCTCGTCGTCGTCGAGGTAGACGGTGATCCAGAGCTTCTCGGGGTCGAGGCCGTAGCAGCCGTCCTCCTGCGAGCCGGTGAGCAGCTCCCAGGCGTACTCGGCGGCGCCCTGCTTGAAGTAGTCGCCGAAGGAGAAGTTGCCGCACATCTGGAAGAAGGTGCCGTGCCGGGTGGTCCTGCCGACCTCTTCGATGTCGGGCGTGCGCACACACTTCTGCACGCTGGTGGCGCGGGCGAAGGGCGGCTTCACCTCTCCGAGGAAGTACGGCTTGAACGGCACCATCCCGGCGGGGACCAGCAGCAGCGTCGGGTCGTCCGCGATGAGCGACGCCGACGGGACGACGGTGTGTCCCCGCTCCTCGAAGAAGCGCAGCCAGCGGCGGCGGATTTCAGCCGACTCCATCAGTGGTCCTCATTCCGGTTGTACGGGTGCTTCGGGCCCAGCGCGGCCGGACGGCGCGACGCGGGCAGTTCGTGGGGACCGTCCTGGGGTTCGATGCCCAGGGCGTCGTTGAGCTCGAGTTCGCGCTGCGCCATGCCGGCCTTGACGTCGAGGGCGAAGTCCTTGATCCGGTGCCCGGTCTCGACGGCCTTGTCGGCGGCCTGTGCCGCGAGGCTCTCGGGCGTGAGCCGGCGGAGCTTGCGGTTGACCTTGGTGGTGGCCCAGACCCCGGCTGCCGCGCCCGCGGTGAACCAGAACGTACGGCGGAACATCGGTGTCAGCCCTTTCCTCGCCGGTTGCCGCGGCCTCGCCGGGCCGGCGGAACGGTGCGGCCCAGCAGCACGGTGCGGCGGGGTGCGTCCTGGGGGGTGTCCCGGCGGCCGATCGCCCGCCGGACGCCGTAGCCGAACGCGGCGACCTTGACGAGCGGTCCGCCGAAGGTGGAGGCGACGGCGGAGGAGAGCGCGGAGGCGTTGGAGGTGACCTCCTGCACGTCGGTCGCGATGGCGTCGACCTGGTCCAGCCGGCTCTGCGCGGAGCGGACGGTCGCGGACGCCTCACCGAGGAGGGGGACCGCCTGTTCGGAGACGTCTGACACCAGCTTCGTGGTCGCCCTGAGCACCTGCGCCAGCCTCGCCAGTACGACGGCGAGAAAGGACACCAGGATGGCCCAGAAGACGGCTACGAGAATCCCGGCCACCTCTCCACCGGACACGTTGCACCGCTCCCTCGAGACGTTTCCCCCGGATCCGCCCCGGGAGGTTACCGGCCGCGGCCGGCGGTTCGCGCGTCCGGCCCCCGGTCGCCCCGGCGTCCGCGCCGCGGAAGCGGCCGCGCGTGCTT
>DOWQ01000399.1 GCA_003519485.1 Streptomyces sp.
GGGGCGACAGGCCTGCGTACGCCCCGCGCCCCTCGTACGCCCTGCTCCGTGCCGAGGGTCCCCTCTGCCGCGCCCCGCGGACCGCAAGGGATTTCCCCGATTCCGCCCGGCCGCCGCGTCCCTAGCCTCTGGCATGGCCTCTTCAAGGCTAAGCACCGCCCCTGACCGGACCTCCCCACCGGTCAGGAGCGAGGCGCAGAGGAAGGGACGATGCATGCTCAGACATCTGACCGCCTCGGTTTCGGCTCTCGCACTCGTCCTGTCCGGCGGCCTGCTCGCCGGCAGCGCGCAGGCGGCACCGCCGTCCGAGGTTTCCACTCCGGCCGGTTCCGCCGCCCCGGANNTCTCGCTCGCCGCCGTCAAGGCCCATCTCGCGGACCTCCAGGGCATCGCGGACGCCAACGGCGGTAACCGGGCGCACGGCCGGCCCGGCTTCAAGGCGTCGGCCGACCAGGTCAAGGCCGAGCTCGACGCGGTGGGCTTCGACACCCGGCTGCAGCCGTTCAGCTACAACGGCGCGACGGGCTACAACGTCATAGCCGACTGGCCGGGCGGGGACGAGAACAACGTCCTGATGGTCGGCTCCCACCTCGACAGCGTCACCAGCGGCCCCGGCATCAACGACAACGGCAGCGGCTCCGCGGCCATTCTCGAAGTCGCCCTGGAGCTCGCCCGGTCGGGCAGCACACCCGAGAAGCACNNTTCGCCTGGTGGGGCGCCGAGGAACTGGGCCTGGTCGGCTCGGAGTACTACGTCGACAACCTCACCTCCACCGAGCAGCAGAAGATCGACGGTTACTACAACTTCGACATGGTCGGCTCGCCCAACCCCGGCTACTTCGTCTACGACGGCGACAACTCCGACGGCACCGGCTCGGGCCCCGGCCCGGACGGATCGGCGTATCTGGAACAAGTGCTGGAGGAAGGTTTCGCCGCCCAGAGCGTGCCGACCCGCGGCACCGACTTCAACGGGCGCAGCGANNCGCAAGACCAGCGCGGAGGCCCAGCTCTGGGGCGGCACGGCCGGCCAGCCGTACGATCCCTGCTATCACCGCTCCTGCGACGACCTGGACAACCTCGACGACCCCGCCCTGGACCGCAACGCCGACGCCATCGCCCACGCGGTGTGGACGGTCGGCGGGGTCAGCGGAGCCACCGACGACTTCTTGGTCGCGGTCGCCCCCGCGTCCGGGACGGTCGAGCCCGGCGGCTCGGTCACCGGCACCGTGACCACGCGGACCACGCGGACCACGCGGACCACGCGGACCACCAGAGGAACGGCCCAGCAGCTCGCCCTGACCGCCAGCGGACTCCCCGCCGGCGCCGAAGCGACCCTCACCCCCGCGAACGTCACCTCCGGCGACTCCGCCACCCTGAAGACCACCACCGCGACAACCACCCCCGCCGGCAGTCACCCCGTGACGATCACCGCCACCGGCGCGGACACCACGCGAACCACGACCTTCACCCTCGGCGTCGGCTCCCCCGGTACCTGTGACGGCGAGTACCGGAACGCCGGTGAACTCACCAGTGGCTCCAGCGCCTACCAGCCCGACGGCAGCTACTTCCACTCGGCCGCCGGACCGCACCAGGCATGCCTCGACGGCCCCACCGGCACCGACTTCGACCTCTACCTCCAGCGGTGGAACGGCTCCCGCTGGACCAACGTCGCCTCCGGCACCACCCCCAGCGCCGACGAGGAGCTCAGCCACGACGGAACGGCCGGCTACTACCGCTACCGGGTGCATGCCTACTCGGGCTCCGGCACCTACAACCTGGCCCACAACCGCCCCTGACCTCCCGCCCCTACGTCCTCCGCACCTCCACGGGGTACGGAATCCGGCCCGGTCGCACACCCGGGCCGGATTCCGGCTGTCCGGATACGGCCAGGGCAAAACCGCTCCGGCCATTGATGCTGCGATTCCGACTGGCATAAGGTTCGGCGCGTCATCGCGCCCTACCCGAGCCGGGAGGAGACATCGCAGAAAGACCGGTCGGTCCGACCGCCACCGCGGGTTCGCCGTCCCCGAAGTTGGTGGGTCGCGGGTCCCTGCTCGCCTTCGTCGAGTCGCGGATCGAGTCGGGCGGCAGCGTCGTCCTGACCGGTTCGAGCGGAATCGGCAAGACCGCCGTCATGGACGCCATCGGTACGGCGGCCGCCTCTCGCGGCGAACTCGTGCTGCGCACGGCCGGTGCCGAGACCGAGCGCTGGATCCCGTACGCGGCGATGGCCGACCTCCTCGGCCAGGTGCCCACCGACCATCTGGACGCGCTCCCCGAACCGCAGCGCGCCGCGGTGGACGGGGTGCTGCTGCGCGACCGCCGTGCCGTCACCGGCGGCCGGGCGCAGTTCGCGTGCCGGCTGGCCTGGCAGTCGCTGCTGACGCAATGCACCGAATCCGGCCGACCGGTGCTGCTGCTCCTCGACAACGCGCAGTGGATCGACACGGCGTCGGCCGACACCCTCGCGTACGCCGCGCGCCGGCTGACGGGCGGCGGCGTCCGTACCGTGGCCGCCGGCCACCGCCCGGAGCGGATCGGGACAGGGCACGGCCCGCAGCCCTCGCCCTGGCCGGTGCCCGCCAACGCGGTCGAGACCGCCGTACCACCGCTGGCTCCGGACGAACTGGCCGAGCTGCTCGACCAGTACGGGCTCCCGGCCCGGGTCGCGAGCAAGCTGCACGCGGACTCGGGCGGCAACCCCTACCTCGCGCTCGCGCTGGGCGGGGCGTTCACCGACCGCCTCCCCCGGCACGGGCGTCCCCTGCCGCTGCCCCAGCATGTGCACGCCCTGATCGGCGAGCGGCTCGCCACCCTCCCCGAACAGACGCGCGAGACGCTGCTCGTCGCCGCGCTCGCCACCCGCCCCACGATCGAACTGCTGCTCCGCGCGGGTCGCGCGGACGCCGAGCACGACATCCGGCACGCCGCCGAAGCCGGGCTCCTGGTCACCGAGGGCAGCGGTCTCCGCTTCACCCCGCCGGCGGTCGGCACCGTACTCGCGGAGAGCGCGTGCGCCTCGCACCGTACGGCGGTGCACACCGTCCTCGCCGGTGTGGTCACCGACGCAGCCGGACGCGTACGGCACCGGGCTCTCGCCTCGGCCGACCCGGACGCCGAGGTGGCCCGCTCCCTGGTGACGGCGGCCGAGACGGCACTCCGCCAGGGCTCGCGCGGGCTGGCCGCCGAGCTGTACCTGCTGGCGGCGGACCGCACGCCCAGCGAGTTCGAGGCGGAACGGCTCGAATGGCTGGTGGCCGCCGCCGAGGTCGGCGCTGCCGCGGCCCTGCCGGAGATCGTGCACCGCTCGGCCGACGCCGTACTCGCCGCCGACGCCAAGCGCGCCCAGCGGGTACGGGTCCGGATGGCGCTCATCGACCTGTCCAGCCAGGGGCTGGCCGAGGTGGACGAGATCTTCGCCGCCGCCCTCGTGGACGCCGCCGACGACCCGTCCCTGCTCGCGCCCCTGCGGCTGCGGCTCGCCTGGGCCGCGCTGGTCGACGGGCAGC
>DOWQ01000747.1 GCA_003519485.1 Streptomyces sp.
ACGGCCGACCGTGAGCTGCGCCGCCGGGTCACGGCGCTCGGCGCGGTCTGCGCGGGCCCCGCACCGTCCGCCCGGCGGCCGACCGGGCCTGAGCCGGGGCCCGGCCCCGGCGTCCCGGCTCAGTCCTTGCCCGCTCCCGCTGCCGGGGTGCCCGGGCGGGCGTACAGGATCGCCCCGTTCACCGTCCCCACCGGCACGTAGTGCTTCCGCAGGAAGCCCCTCAGGGCCGGGACCCGGTCGGGCCCGTACGGCTTGCCGCGCGAGTCGTCGACGATCAGCGCCGGCGGCCCGGCCGCGAGCTCCCGGCGGAGGACGCTCCAGCTCCCGGGGACCGCGTACCGCGGGCCGACCTGCCGGCCGTCCCGGCCGCCGCTGTAGTTGGTGAGCAGGCCGGCGGTCAGGTAGCGGGTGGCCGGGGTCCGGTCCGCGAACCAGTACTGCTCGGGGTGCATCCCCCAGATGAGTACGCGGTCCGCCGCGGCCGTGCGCAGTTCGACCTGGCGGGCCAGCAGCCGGGCGTGCTCCAGCTCACCGCTCGGGGCCAGCAGCCCCCAGCCGAGGAAGGTCAGACACGACGCGGCCGAGCAGAGGACGGCGGCGCGCGGCCACGGCCGCGGCAGCCGGCGCAGGGCCGCCGTACCGAGCAGCACCAGCGGCGGGAGGAGCTGGAGGTAGTAGTGGCCGAAGAAGTGGAAGCCGACGCTCACGGCGACGGCGGAGGACAGCCCCCACAGCCAGAGGTCGGCCGTCCAGGCCCCCGCGCGGGCACCGGTGGCGCGGCGGCGCAGCAGGGCAAGCGAGGGGAGGACGAGTCCCGCGCAGGCCGCCGCGAGGAGGGCGGCGTTGGCCGCGGCCCGGCCCAGGACATGCAGCTCGGAGCCGCTGAGGGCGGCGTACTCGGCGGAGCCCGTCACGGTCCAGAAGAGGAAGCCGGACGGGTCGGTGGCGAGCGCCACCACGGCGACCGGGGCCGCGAAGCCGAACCCCAGCCGGCAGCCTGCGGACAGCCGCGTCCCCCGCGGCCGGTGCCGCCAGAGCAGCCAGAGCACGGGCAGGGCGACCGCTCCCCCGGTCTGTTTTGTCAGTGCCGCCGCGGCCACCATCAGCCCGGCCGCTGCCCACCACCGGCGGTCGGCGCACCGTACGGCGGCCACCGTCGCGGGCAGCATGAACACCTCGAACCCGGCGGCCTGCGTGTCCTCGGGGTTGAGTCCGATGGAGACCAGCAGGTACAGCACCCCCGCCGTCCGCCCCGCGCGGTCGCCCCACCGCCCGCGCGCGACGGCGGCGAGCAGCACCGCCGTCAGCAGCTGGGCGAGAACCGCGAGGGCCCGCAGCGGCCACAGCGAGTCGTCGCCGAAGAGGGCGAAAGCGCCCTGGTAGAGCCAGGGCAGCAGGGGCGGCTTGCGGTCGACGACCGTCTCGTAGAGCGCACCCCCCGCGGCGAGCATCCGTGCCTGCACGGCGAGATAGCCCTCGTCGGGGTTCCACAGCGGGCGGGCGAAGGACGGCAGCCGGGTCAGCACGGCCAGCCCCGCGAGGAGGGGCAGCAGCCGCGGCCAGTAGTAGCGGCGGCCGTCGGCCGCGGCGAGGGTCCGGGAGGCGTACGGGGGGCGCGGTGCCGGCAGCGGCAGCGGGCCCGGTGCAGAGGGCGGCGCGGCCCGCGCGGGCGAGGCACCGGTGCGTACGGACTGGAGGCGCTCGGCGGGCATGTGGCTCAACCTAGGGGGCTCCCGGCCCGGGCACCGAGCCGACATACGGGGGCTGCCGGGCTGTCACCTGTGCGTGGCCCACCGTCAGTGCAGGGGCCCGCCCCGCGGTTCGAGGCGGTCCGTGGTGGCACTCATCCGGCTGTGCCGGCGCCCGTAGAGGAAGTAGATGAGGAAGCCGATCACCATCCACACCAGGAACCGCAGCCAGGTCTCGCCCGACAGATTGAGCATCAGCCAGAGCGAGGCGAGGACGGAGGCGATCGGCAGCGCCGGGACCAGCGGGGTACGGAAGGACCGGTGCAGGTCCGGCCGGGTGCGGCGGAGCACGAGCACGCCGAGCGCGACGACGACGAAGGCGAACAGGGTGCCGATGTTCACCAGTTCGGCGAGCTCGGAGATGCTGGTGAAGCCCGAGATGAGGGCCGCGACCAGGCCGAGCAGGATCGTCGAGCGGTACGGCGTACGGAAGTGCGGGTGGACCCGCGAGAAGGCCCTGGGCAGCAGCCCGTCGCGGCTCATGGCGAAGAAGACCCGGGTCTGCCCGAGCAGCAGGATCATGCAGACGGTGGTGAGTCCGACGGCCGCGCCGAAGCTGATGAGGCCGGCCCAGAAGGGGTGCCCGGTCGCCTTGAACGCCTCGGCGAGCGGCGCCTCCACGGACAGCTCGGTGTACTTCCGCATCCCGGTCACCACGATCGACACGGCGATGTACAGCACCGTGCAGATGATCAGTGTGCCGAGGATGCCGCGCGGCAGGTCCCGCTTCGGGTTGCGGGTCTCCTCGGCGGCGGTGGCGACGATGTCGAAGCCGATGAAGGCGAAGAAGACGATGGCGGCGGCCGTGAAGACGCCCATCACGCCGAACGTCGAGGGCGTGTAGCCGAACAGCAGCTGGACGAGCGGCGCCCCGGTCCCGGAGGCGCTTCCCGTGGTGTCCTGGGCGGGTGGCAGGAACGGCCGGTAGTTCTCCGCCTTGACGAAGAAGGCGCCGACGATGATCACCACCAGCACCACGCCCACCTTGATCGCCACGATCACCGAGGTGACGCGCGCGGAGAGCTTCATCCCGGCGATGAGCACGGCCGTCAGGGCCAGGATGAGCAGGAAGGCCAGCAGGTCGAAGCCGAAGCCGGGCTGCTCGCCGGTCCCGGCGAGGACCTGCGGCAGCTGATAGCCGGCGTTGTCCAGGAGCGAGCGGATGTACCCGGACCAGCCGACCGCCACCACCGCGCAGCCGAGCGCCATCTCCAGCATCAGGTCCCAGCCGATGATCCAGGCGGGCAGCTCGCCCAGCGAGGCGTACGAGAAGGTGTACGCCGATCCGGCGACCGGCACCGTGGAGGCGAACTCCGCGTAGCAGAGCGCCGCCAGGCCGCAGACCAGGCCCGCGACGGCGAAGGAGATCGCCACCGCGGGGCCGGCGGCCTCCTTGGCGACGGCGCCGGTGAGGACGAAGATGCCGGTCCCGATGACGACCCCGACGCCGAAGACCGTCAGGTCGAGGGCGGAGAGGGACTTGCTGAGGGCGTGGTCCGGCTCCTCGGTGTCGCGGAGGGACTGCTCGACCGTCTTGGTGCGGAAGAGGCCGCCCGATCCGCGGCTCTCCGTCTTGTGATCGCTCACGGTGCACCTCCACGCACGCTCGTCGGCGCCATGGTTCCGGTGCCGGGGAGCGGCCGGCCGCATACGCGGCGGGCGGGGACGTGATTCACCCGATGGTACGAGCCCGGCGGTGCACGCACTGGGCCGTCCGGCCGTACGGCGGCGGCGGTGGTGGTGACCGCGGCCGTGCCGCGGGGACGGGCCGTACCGCACGCGTACGGCCGCGCCGGCCCTCGTCGGGCCGGCGCGGCCGGTGCGGAACGTGCTGCCGGGCCGCTCAGTCGCGGC
>DOWQ01000162.1:0-206 GCA_003519485.1 Streptomyces sp.
GACCTCGGGGCGCTCCAGGACGGAGGTGCCGCCCCGGGGCGCGGCGACCTCGACGGTCACGGCCGCGGGCCGCTTCTGCTGGCCGGCGGTCAGCGCGGCGGCCGTACGGCCCACCTTGCTGCGGCTGCCCAGCACCCATTCCGCCATATGCGCGAAGAAAGCCAGGACATAGACGGCCATGGCCGAATAGATCAGCACATTGCTGA
>DOWQ01000162.1:259-3404 GCA_003519485.1 Streptomyces sp.
CGGCCGGCGGGGCGTCGGCCCGCAGTGCCACGGCGAGATCGCCCAGCTCCTCCGGCAGGTTCGAGGATTCACTGCGGCCCAGCCCGGCCATCTCCACGACCGTGACGCCGTCCCCGCCCCGGACGGCCCGTACCCAGATCCGGCGGCGCTGGATGAACAGCGAGCCGGCGAGCCCGAACAGCGCGACGACCGCGCCGCCCAGCGCCCAGCCCTTGCCGGGCTGGCTGGAGATCTGGAAGCTCGCCCAGGTCTCCACGCTGTCGAGGGTGACGGAGCCCGCGCCGCCAGGCAGCTGCACGCTCTCGCCGGGGCGCAGGAACTGCCGGAAGAGATCGTTGCCGTCCGTGAACTGCTTCATCTTGCGGGTGTCGAGCTGGTACACGTTCTGCGCGATGCCGGAGTCGAGACCGAGGCTGCCGTGGAAGGCGTTGATCGACAGCACCGGGTCGTCCAGCGCCGGGAAGGAGGAGTGCGGGCCGCGCACGTTGTCGAGGGCGAAGGTCGGCAGGAACCGGCCCTGGAAGCCGAGCTGGGTCTTCTTCCCGTTCTTGTCCCGGGCGTCCGGCACCTTGATGACGCCGACCGAGGTGAGGTTCGGGTCGCCCTGCGGCAGGAAGGCGACCGGCCCCTGGTAGGCGACATCACCCTGGCCGTCCTTGACGGTGACGACCGGCGCGTAGCCGTGGCCGAGCAGATAGACCTTGTTGCCGGCGACCTCGAGGGGATGGTTGACCTCGATGGTGGACTTCTTCTCCGCGCCGTCCGCGCCCTCCCAGTACGAGACGTGGGCGCGGAAGGTGCGCGGGGTGCCCTTCTCCGGGCCGCTCCGCTCGTAGCTGGCGTCGAAGCCGTGCAGCTGGAAGCCGAAGGGCGCCAGGTTGTCGTCGTCGAAGAGGCTGCCGGAGCGGAAGTCGTCGTACTGGGTGAGCGTGTTGGAGAAGCCGTCACCGTCGACGACCAGCTTGCCGCCCTCGGACTTCCAGAGGCTGCCGGCCGCGAAGGCGAGCAGCATCACGATCAGCGCGATGTGGAAGGCGAGGTTGCCCGCCTCGCGCAGATAGCCCTTCTCGGCGGCGACCGCGTCGCCGGTGGCCTGCGCCCGGAAGCGATGCTTCCGCAGCACCCGGTGGGCGGCGCCCAGCACCTCGTCCGGCTCCGCCCCGGTGCGCCAGGTGGTGTACGCGGGCAGCCGGCCGAGCCGGCGCGGCGCGACCGGCGGGNNGGCGGCCCCGGAGCTGGCCCACGAACTGCCAGGTGCGGGGCACGATGCAGCCGATGAGGGAGACGAACAGCAGGATGTAGATCGCCGAGAACCAGACGGAGCTGTAGACGTTGAACAACCCGAGGTTCTCGTACAGCGGCGTCAGCGTCTCGTGGGCCGCCTTGAACTCATCAGTCTTCACCGGGTCGACGCTCGTCTGCGGGATCAGCGAGCCGGGGATCGAGCCGAGGGAGAGCAGGAAGAGCAGCAGCAGCGCGACCCGCATCGAGGTGAGCTGCCGCCAGAACCAGCGGAGCCAGCCGAGGACGCCCAGCCCGGGCAGCGGCGCCCGCTCGTCGGGGGCCGTGGACAGCTGCGAACCGGCCGCGCCGAGCCCGGAGTCGTCCCGGCTCTCCTCGGCTGTGGCAGCGGCGGAGGTGGCAGCGGCGGCAGCGGCGGTGTCCGCCGGGGTGCCGTCGGCGTTCTTCGTCTCGGCCATGGTTCAGATTCCCGGGGTGAAGGTGGCGGACCAGACCTGGAGGCCTGCGATCATGCGGTCCCAGATCCCCGTGACGAGCAGCACACCGACGACGACCAGCATCAGGCCGCCGGCGCGCATCACCCACACATGGTGCCGCTTGACCCAGGCGAACGCGCCGAGCGCGCGCCGGAAGGCCACCGCGGCAAGGATGAACGGCGCGCCGAGGCCGACGCAGTACGCGACGGTGAGCAGCGCCCCGCGCCCCGCGCTCGCCTGGTTGAAGGCGAGGGTGTTGACGGCGGCGAGGGTGGGGCCGATGCACGGGGTCCAGCCGATGCCGAAGAGCACGCCGAGCAGCGGCGCCCCGGCCAGGCCCATCGTGGGCCTGCGGTGGAAGCGGAACTCGCGCTGGGTGAAGCCGCCGAGCACGCCCATGAAGGCGAGGCCCAGCACGATGGTGAGCGCGCCGAGGACCTTGGTGATCGTCCCCCGGTACGCGTCCAGGGTGCTCCCGAAGTTGCCGAAGAGCGTGCCGTAGGAGACGAAGACGGCGGTGAAGCCGANNGAGGTAGCCCGGCACGAGCGGCAGCACGCAGGGCGAGAAGAAGGAGACGAGCCCGCCGAGCACGGCGACGGGCAGGGCGAGCAGCAGTGCTCCGTTGAGGACGGTCTCGTTGAGACCCGAGTCCGCGGCGAGAGCGATCACGATGTCACTTCTCCGCGATCAGCGGTTCGAGGGTCTCGCGCAGCTCGTCCTCGCCGAGCGGCTTGAGCGCCCGGGCCGCGATCTTTCCCTCCCGGTCGACGAACAGCGTGGAGGGGATCGCCTTGGGGTTGAGGCTTCCCTTCGGGAAGCGCAGCATCAGCTTGCCGACGGGGTCGTAGAGGCTCGGATACGGGACGTCGAACTGCTTCTCGAACTTCCTCGCCGGGGCGATGTTCGGGTCACGGGAGTTGATGCCGATGAACTGGACGCCCTGGTCCGCGGTGTCGTTGGCGACCTCGACCAGNNGCGCACCAGGAGCCCCAGACGTTGATGACCATGACCTTGCCTGCGTAGTCGGCGAGGTCGAGCTGCTTGCCGTCGACGGTCTTTCCGGACAGCTCTGGCACGTCCTGCCGGCTGCCCTTCTTCGCGACGTCGATGCCGCCGGTCCCCGGCACGAAGCCGGCGTTCGCGGATGACTCCTCCGTACTTCCACCGCCGCACGCCGACAGCGCGAGCGCGGTCACCGCGGCCATGGCACCGGCCCGGATGGTGCGGCGGGCCATCCGGCCTCGTGGGGTCTGGCAGACACTCATGTGAAAAGTTTCGCATGCCCGATTCGTGGATCTTCCGCACCCCCCTCGGCGCCGGACGCGCGGGGGCTCTGCGGTGGCGCGGCGGGGCGCGCGGGGCGGCGCGCGGAGTGCGCTGACCGTACGGACCGGGCACCGCACGACCGTACGGACCGGGCACCGCG
>DOWQ01000204.1 GCA_003519485.1 Streptomyces sp.
CCGGGGGAGAGGCGGGCGGGGAGCCGGTGGACCGGGGCGGGGCGAACGCCTTTGCATGCAGGGCCGTCTCGGCGCGGAGCGGGCCGAGTACCGCGGCGAGCGCGGGGTGCGCGGCGATCGTCGCGTCGTACCGCAGGAGCAGTTCCCGGGACTCCCGCGCGGACCGCTCGCGCAGCCGGTCCTCCGTGGCCTCGGGTTTCTCGGCCTCCCGCGCGGCCGACGCCGAGTCCTCCGAGCAGGCCGACAGGAGCGAGGCCGCGGCGCCCGCGCCGAGGACACCCGCGAGCAGACTCCTTCTGGGGGGCCCGGACGGGGCCCGCGGCGGCGTGGTGGGCGGCACCGTTCACATCCTGGGGTCGTGCGAGATGCGGGGAGGGGTGACCGGGGGAACAGACGTCCTTGATCGGCCGGAGCAGAGCGTACCCGCGTTCGGCACCCGAATCGCCGACCGGCTCGGGACCACCCCCCGGGAGGCGGACGGCAACACCCCTTCCGACCGGATACCCTTTGAGCTGAGACGCGACCTTCAGACAACAGCACACGCGGCCGAGGAGTCACCCGGATGAGCACCACCCAGAGCGAGCGGCTGCGCGGACTGCTCGAACCGCTGGTCGCCGCGCGAGACCTGGATCTGGAAGAGATCGAGGTGACACCGGTCGGGAGGATGCGCGTACTCCGGATCGTGGTGGACTCCGACGCCGGCGTTCAGCTGGACGCCTGCGCCGAGCTCAGCCGCGCGGTCTCGGAGCGGCTCGACGAGACGGACGCCATGGGCGAGGCGGCGTACCGCCTGGAGGTCACCTCCCCCGGTGCGGACCGGCCGCTCACGCTGCTGCGTCACTACCGCCGTGCGACGGGCCGGCTGATCAAGGCCAAGCTTCTCGACGGCGACGAACTGGTCGCCCGGATCCTCTCCGTGGACGACGACGGCCTCGACCTGGAAGTGCCGGGTGTGAAGGGCCGCAAGCCCTCCTCCCGCCGGCTCGCCTTCAGCGAGATCGAGAAGGCCCGAGTGGAGATCGAGTTCAACCGCAAGGCCGCCGAGCGCAATGCCGCGGCCGCTGACGACGAGAACGAGGAGGAGGCGTAGCCATGGACATCGACATGAGTGCCCTGCGGGGTCTGGTACGAGAGAAGGAAATCTCCTTCGACCTGCTGGTCGGGGCGATCGAGGCAGCCCTCCTCATCGCTTATCACCGCACCGAGGGAAGCCGCCGGCGGGCGCGCGTCGAGCTGGACCGCAACACCGGGCACGTGACGGTGTGGGCCAAGGAGGACACCGGCCCCGGCGGGGACGTCGAGGAGGGCACCGAGCCCCGCGAGTTCGACGACACCCCCACCGGCTTCGGCCGGATCGCGGCCACCACCGCCAAGCAGGTCATCCTGCAGCGGCTGCGGGACGCCGAGGAGGAGATCACCTTCGGCGAGTACGCGGGCCGCGAGGGCGATGTCGTCGCGGGCGTCGTACAGCAGGGCAAGGACCCGAAGAACGTGCTGGTGGACATCGGCCGGCTGGAGGCGATCCTGCCGGTGCAGGAGCAGGTGCCCGGCGAGGACTACGCCCACGGCACCCGCATCCGTACGTACGTCGTCCGGGTGGTCAAGGGGGTGCGCGGACCGTCCGTGACGCTGTCGCGCACCCATCCCAACCTGGTGCGGAAGCTGTTCGCCATGGAGGTACCGGAGATCGCGGACGGCTCGGTGGAGATCGCCGCGATCGCTCGCGAGGCCGGCCACCGCACCAAGATCGCCGTACGGTCCACCCGCGCCGGCCTCAACGCCAAGGGCGCCTGCATCGGCCCGATGGGCGGCCGGGTGCGCGCGGTGATGGCCGAGCTGCTGGGCGAGAAGATCGACATCGTCGACTGGTCGGACGACCCGGCCGAGCTGGTGGCGCACGCGCTGTCCCCGGCCCGGGTGAGCCGGGTCGACATCGTGGACCTGGCGGCCCGTTCCGCGCGGGTCATCGTCCCCGACTACCAGCTGTCGCTGGCGATCGGCAAGGAAGGGCAGAACGCCCGCCTCGCCGCCCGGCTGACCGGCTGGCGCATCGACATCCGGCCCGACACCGAGCAGCCGTCCGACGACCAGGACTGAGTCATGAGTCACGGGTCGTGCACGTCCGGATGCTGTACGTGCACGGCCGAGTGACGAGCGCCACAGGGTCCCGGAAATAACGTACGACCGTACGGGCATTACCCCTGCGGGGTGAGGTCAGTACGGGGAGGTAGACTTGAGAACGTCTGACCGGACGCATGCTCGGGCATACCCTGAGCGCACCTGTGTGGGCTGCCGGAAGCGTGCGGCAAAGGACGATCTGCTGCGTATCGCAGTGGTCGAGGACGTCTGCGTCCCCGACCCGCGCGGTACGCTGCCCGGCCGGGGCGCGTATGTGCACCTCGCCCCGGTCTGTGTCGGCCTGGCGGTTCGCCGCCGGGCATTCCCCCGGGCCTTCCGAGGCCGGGGGCCGCTCGACACCGCGGAAGTGCGCGATTTCGTCGAGCAGCGGGCCGAACAGGCAACACCGTAAGAGAACGGCACGGGCAAACCGTGCGGTCAGGTACCTCGCGAGTTGGAAGTAGGTCGAGATTGCGATGAGCACTCGATGAGTACGCGATGAGTACGCCCATGAAGTAGCGACGGTCCGGCGGAACCCGGACCTAAAAGGAGCGAAGTGGCAAAGGTCCGGGTATACGAACTCGCCAAGGAGTTCGGAGTCGAGAGCAAGGTCGTCATGGCCAAGCTCCAAGAACTTGGTGAATTCGTCCGTTCGGCGTCCTCGACGATCGAGGCGCCGGTTGTACGTAAACTGACCGACGCTTTCCAGCAGGGCGGCTCCGGCCGCCCCGCGGGCAAGCCCGGTGCGCCCCGCAAGGCGGCGCCCTCCCCCGCTGGAGGCACCCCCACGCCGTCCGCACCTACTCCTGGTGCGCCGGCCCGTCCCGCTGCCCCGCAGCCCGGTCCGGGCAAGGCTG
>DOWQ01000229.1 GCA_003519485.1 Streptomyces sp.
ACTGCTGCGCCCCCGCGGCGAGCGCGCGGCGGACACCCGGCGGCGGGTGGACGCGGCCCTGGAGGCCGCCGGCTTCGACCCCGGAGCGTCGGCCAAGGGCCTTCGAACGGCCGTACGAGACCTGGATCGGCTGGAGTCGCTGCGGTTCTCGGTCACGCTGGCGCTGATCGGCCGGCCGCGGCTGCTGGCCGTCGACGACACCGATCTCAAGCTGTCGGCCGCGGACCGCGCGGCGGCCTGGGACCTCCTGCGGAGTGTCGCCGCCGCGGGCACGACGGTCCTCGCCGTGTGCAGCGAGGCGCCGAACGGGGCGGTGACCGTCACGACCACACCGGCAGCGGCCGGCGAGGCCGGGGCCGTTGAAGCCGACGAGCCGGCCGGGAGCGCCGGGAGCACCGAGGCGACTGAGCACACCGAGCACACCGACGACGAAGAGGGGGCGGCGGATGCGCTCGCCGAAACTGGCCGCGCTTGAGCTCCGGCGCTTCGGACGAGGCCGGCTGCCGCGGGCTGCGCTCGCCGCCGTACTGCTGCTGCCGCTGCTCTACGGGGCGCTCTACCTATGGTCCTTCTGGGACCCGTACAGCCGGCTGGACAAGCTGCCGGTCGCGCTCGTCAACGCCGACCGCGGCGCCACCGCGCAGGGTGAACGGGTCGCGGCGGGCGACGAGATCGTCAAAGGGCTGCACGCGAGCGACACCTTCGAGTGGCACGAGGTCACCGCCGCCGAGGCCCGCGACGGCCTGGAGGACGGCCGCTACTACCTGTCGCTGAGCGTGCCCGCCGACTTCAGCGAGCGGATCGCCTCCAGCTCCGGCGACAGCCCCACCACCGGCGCGCTCCAGGTGCGCACCAACGACGCCAACAACTACATCGTCGGCCAGATCTCCCGGACCGTCTTCTCCGAGGTGCGCTCCGCGGCCTCGACGGACACCGCGCGGTCCTTCCTCGACCGGATCTACCTCTCGTTCTCCGACCTCCACGGAGCCACGGAGCGGGCCGCCGACGGCGCCGACGACCTGGACGACGGCATCGGCAGGGCCCACCGGGGCGCGACGGACCTCGCCGACGGGCTGACGGAGGCCGAGGGCGGCAGCGGCGACCTCAAGGACGGCGTACGGAAGCTCCACGCGGGCGCCGGCAAGCTGGAGTCCGGGGCCGGCGACGTCGCCGACGGCACCCAGAAGCTGGCCGACAAGGCACGGAAAGCCGCCGAGGCCGGGGCGTACCTCAAGGAGCACGGCGCCGACATCGGCCGCACCGCCGGGCTGGTCTCCGACACCGCTGTGGCCGTCCGCGACCACCTCGCCGGGCTTCCCTCCCCCGCCACGGCCGCCCGGCTCGCCGAGGACTCCCGGAACGCCGCGGACTTCCTCGCCGCCGACCACGAGAAGCGCTGCGAGGGCATCCCGCGACCGGACCAGGACACCGCCTGCCCGCAGCTCAAGAAGGCCGCGGAAGCCGCCGGTACCGCCGCCGACGCGGCGGGCACCCTCAACACCCTCGTACGGAACGAGAACGGCGAGCTGGACCGGCTCAGCCGCGACCTGGGCACCGTCCGGGACCATGCCGCACGGCTGGAGGAACGGGCCCCAGGCCTCTGGAAGGACATCGACGCCGCGGTCGGGAAGATCAACACGCTCAACGACGGGGCGCACCGGGTCGCCGAGGGCGCGGCCGCCCTGCACACCGGGCTGGCCACAGCCAAGGAGGGCTCCGCCGACCTCGACAGCGGCATCGGCCGGCTGTCCACGGGCGCCGACGACCTCGACGGCGGCCTGTACCGGCTCGGCGACGGTTCCCGGGAGCTGGCCGGCGGGCTGCACGACGGTGCCGAGCGGATCCCGGACCACACCCGGCCGGAGCGCGACGCCCGTACGGAGGTGATGTCCGACCCCGTACGGCTCGCCTCGCGCTCCCTGCACGCGGCGCCCGACTACGGCACGGGCTTCGCCCCGTACTTCATCCCGCTGTCCCTCTGGGTCGGCGCGATGGTCGCCTACATGCTGATCCAGCCGCTCAACCGGCGCGCGCTCGCCATGGGCGCACTCCCCCGGCGGGTCGCGCTGGCCGGCTGGCTGCCCGTCGCCGCGCTCGGCGCGGTCCAGACGGCGGCGCTGATGGCCGTACTCCACTGGGGCCTCGGGCTGCAGATGGCCCGCGCGGTCGGCACGGTCGGCTTCCTGCTGCTGGCCACCGGCTGTTTCGCGGCCGTCGTGCAGTGGCTGAACGCGCGCTTCGGGCCGGCGGGACGCATTCTGGTGCTCGCCCTGCTGATGCTCCAGCTGACCTCCGCAGGCGGCACCTACCCCGTGCAGACCAGCCCCGGCTTCTTCAACGCCGTCCATCCCTTCCTGCCGATGACCTACGTCGTCGAGGGGTTGCGCCGGCTGATCACCGGTGGCGGCCTGGAGCCGGTGTGGCAGGGCTGCGCGGTGCTGGCCGCGTTCACCGTGTGCGCGCTGGCGCTCACCACGCGGTCCGCCCGGCGCAAGCAGGTGTGGACGGTGGACCGGTTGCACCCGGAGTTGAGCCTGTGACCCGGGCCCGCCCCGGACGGGGGAGAATCATGCGTATGGACAGCAGCTCCCGGCGCCGGGCCACCCGCACCAAACTCTACGAAGCGGCCGTCACACTCATCGCCGAGAAGGGTTTCTCGGCGACCACGGTGGAGGAGATCGCCGAACGGGCGGGCGTGGCCAAGGGCACCGTCTACTACAACTTCGCCAGCAAGAACGAGCTGTTCGAGGAATTGCTCCGGCACGGTGTCGGGCTGCTGACAGCCTCGCTGCAGAAGGCCGCGGACGAGACCGGCGCGCGAGGCGGCAGCCGGGTGGACGCGCTGGACGCCATGATCCACGCGGGTCTCGGGTTCATCGACCGCTACCCGGCCTTCACTCAGCTCTACGTGGCCGAGCTGTGGCGCACCAACCGCACCTGGCAGGCCACCCTGCTGGTCGTACGGCAGCAGGCGGTCGCGGTGGTGGAGACGGTGATCCGCGAGGCGGTGGAGGGTGGTGAGATCAGCGAGGAGATCGATGTGCAGCTGACGGCGGCGGCCCTGGTCGGCATGGTTCTGGTGGCGGCCCTGGACTGGCAGGCGTTCCAGCCCGAGCGGACGATCGACGACGTGCACTCGGCGCTGTCCCGGCTGTTGCAGGGGCGGGTCGGAGGCGGACAGTACGACCGGCGGCCGTAGCGCCCGCTCGCGCAACCCCGGGCGCGCGCATCCCCCGTGTACGCCCTCCCCCGGGCGGCCTCGAGCGCATCCCCCCGCGCTCAGCGCCCGCACACCACGCCGGGGCGCGTCCCCGGCGCTCCCTGGCACGTCCCCCGTGCGTCTTCGGTGTTGCGTCCCCCGGCGCCATCACCCGGTGCATTCCCCTGTGCATCCCCCTGGTGCCGCTCGCACGCCCCGCGCGCGCCGGCGCCACGTACACCCGTTCCCACGCCGCCCGAAGGCGACGCCTGAACGGTGCTGTCCTGGCGCGGTGCGATCCCCCGTCGTACCGCGCCAGGCCAGCGCTCCCCCGTACCCCCCCGTACCCCGTGCTCCGGACGAGCTCCCCCGTGGCGCTCCTCCGGCCCGGCCGGGGTGCCACGCCGTTCCGCCACCCCGTGTCGGCGGTGCCGGCGTTTGCGCCCCTTCCGTAGCCATCACTCTTCCGTCCGGGAGGGTCCGGGCCCATCCGCGCGGCTACTCATCTCGGCACTAGGTGTGCGTACTCAAGGGCTGAGCCCGCCGCCCCTGGGCGGATGTCCCCAGGTGGCCGCGGTGAGGGCGGCGGGCGGGAGTGTCGGCGGCCCCCGCTAAGGTCTCGGCCATGGCACGGATTGCGGTGATCGGCGCCGGGACGGGCGCGATGGCGGCCGCCGCCCGGCTGGCCGTGGCAGGCCACCGGGTGACGGTGTACGAGCGCTCGGAGACGCACGGCGGCGGGGTCGGCCGCCTCGAGCGGGAGGGCTTCGGCTTCGACACGGGGCCGGGGCTGCTGCATCTGCCCGCCGTCTTCCGCGATCTCTTCGTGAAGACCGGCAAGGAGCCGCTGGAGCGGTGCGTCGAGCTGACCCAGGTCGACCCGGCGAGTCGGCACCTCTTCGCGGACGGCACCTCCGTGGCGCTGCCGAACGCCTCCCGCGCGGGCGTCGTCCAGGCCCTGGACGCGGCCCTCGGCGCGGGCTCCGGCGAGCGCTGGGGCGGCCTGCTCCACCGCGCCCGCGAGGTGTGGGACGTGACCCGGCGGCCGCTCCTGGAGGAGCCGCTCGGGCGGGACCGGTCCGCCCTCGCCCTCGACCCCTGGCCGGCCGCGGGCCGCCGGCGGCTGCCGGGGCTCCGTCGGCCACGCTCGGTCACCCTGGCCGACGT
>DOWQ01000634.1 GCA_003519485.1 Streptomyces sp.
ACCCTCGCCGAGGCCGAGGACCTCCCCGCGCACGGGGCGGCCCTCACGGCGCGGTTCGCCGCGGACGGACAGGACGAGCGCAGTGACTGGAAGGTTTCGCAGGCCAAGTGACCGGTATTGACGATCTGCCCATCCGGGACGAACTGCGCGGCAAGACCCCGTACGGCGCCCCGCAGCTCGATGTGCCCGTGCGGCTCAACACCAACGAGAACCCCTACCCGCTGCCCGAGGCGCTCGTGCGGCGCATCGCCGAGCGGGTCACCGAGGCCGCCCGCACCCTCAACCGCTATCCCGACCGGGACGCGGTCGAGCTGCGCACGGCGCTGGCCGCGTACCTCTCCCGCACCGCCGGGCACGAGGTCGGCGCCGCGAACGTCTGGGCGGCCAACGGCTCCAACGAGGTCCTCCAGCAGCTGCTGCAGACCTTCGGCGGCCCCGGCCGTACGGCCATCGGCTTCGAGCCCTCCTACTCCATGCACGCGCTGATCGCCCGGGGCACCGGCACCGGCTGGATCTCCGGCCCGCGCCACGAGGACTTCCGGATCGACGTCGACGCGGCCCGCGCGGTCATCGCCGAGCAGCGGCCCGACGTCGTCTTCATCACCTCGCCGAACAACCCCACCGGCACGGCCGTCGAGGCCGGCACCGCCCTCGCGCTCTACGAGGCGGCGCAGGCGGCCAAGCCCTCGCTGGTGGTCATCGACGAGGCGTACGGGGAATTCAGCCACCGCCCGTCGCTGTTGCCGCTGATCGAGGGCCGGCCCCGGCTCGTGCTGTGCCGGACCATGTCCAAGGCGTTCGGCGCCGCCGGGCTCCGGCTCGGCTACCTCGCCGCCGACCCGGCCGTCGTCGACGCCGTACAGCTGGTCCGGCTGCCGTACCACCTGTCGGCCGTCACCCAGGCCACCGCGCTCGCGGCCCTGGAACACACCGATACCCTGCTCGGATACGTCGACCAGCTCAAGGGCGAGCGGGACCGGCTGGTCGATGAGCTGCGCGCGGCCGGCTGCGAGGTGACCGACTCCGACGCCAACTTCGTGCAGTTCGGCCGCTTCGACGACGCGCAGGCCGCCTGGCGGGCGCTGCTGGAACAGGGCGTCCTGGTCCGCGACAACGGCGTGCCCGGTCGGCTCCGGGTCACCGCCGGCACCCCGGCCGAGAACGACGCGTTCCTCGATGCCGTACGAACACTTGTTAAGGAGAAGCGATGACCCGCGTGGGCCGCGTGGAACGCAGCACCAAGGAAACGAGCGTCCTCGTCGAGATCGACCTCGACGGCAGGGGCGAGGTGGCGGTGTCGACAGGCGTCGGCTTCTTCGACCACATGCTCGACCAGCTCGGCCGCCACGGCCTCTTCGACCTCACCGTCAAGACCGAGGGCGACCTGCACATCGACAGCCACCACACCATCGAGGACACCGCCCTCGCGCTCGGCGCCGCCTTCCGGCAGGCCCTCGGCGACAAGGTCGGCATCCGCCGCTTCGGGAACTGCACGGTCCCGCTGGACGAGTCCCTCGCCCAGGTCACCGTCGACCTGTCCGGCCGCCCGTACCTCGTGCACACCGAGCCCGAGAAGATGGCGCCGATGATCGGCGAGTACGACACGACGATGACCCGGCACATCCTGGAGTCCTTCGTCGCGCAGGCGCAGGTCGCCCTGCACGTCCACGTGCCGTACGGGCGCAACGCGCACCACATCGTCGAGTGCCAGTTCAAGGCCCTCGCGCGGGCGCTGCGCTACGCCTCGGAGCTCGACCCCCGCGCCGCCGGCATCCTGCCCTCCACGAAGGGCGCGCTGTGACCGGACAGCGCCCCGCGACGGGCGGGCCGGCCGTGACGGCGCGCGCCGCCCGTCCGGACGGAAGGACGCCGTGACCGGGCTCTCGACCGTACTGATCGTCGTCGGGCTCTTCCTGCTCGGCGGAGTGATCTCCTTCGCCAAGCAGGGACTGCCCCGGGGCGTCATCGTGCTGCTCGGCATCTGCTCCGCGATGAGCCTGGTCGCGGGCATCATGAGGCTCCAGGGGGTGTGGGAATGACCGACCGTGCCAAGAAGGTCGTCGTCTTCGACTACGGATTCGGCAACGTCCGCTCCGCCGAGCGCGCACTCGCCCGGGTCGGCGCCGACGTCGAGATCACCCGCGACTACGACCGGGCCATGAACGCCGACGGCCTGCTGGTCCCCGGCGTCGGCGCCTTCGCCGCCTGCATGGCGGGGCTCAAGGAGGCGCGCGGCGACTGGGTCATCGGCCGAAGGCTGGCCGGCGGCCGGCCCGTGCTCGGCATCTGCGTCGGCATGCAGATCCTCTTCGCCCGCGGCATCGAGCACGGCGTCGAGACCGAGGGCCTGGACGAGTGGCCCGGCACCGTCGGGCCGCTGCGCGCGCCCGTCGTGCCGCACATGGGCTGGAACACCGTGCGGCCCGCCGAGGGCTCGCAGCTCTTCGCCGGCCTGGACGAGACGGACCGCTACTACTTCGTGCACTCCTACGCGGTGGGCGAGTGGGACTTCGACGTCACCAGCGCGGCCCTGCGCCCGCCCCGGGTCAGCTGGTCCAGCCACGGGGAGCCCTTCGTCGCGGCCGTCGAGAACGGCCCGCTGTGGGCCACCCAGTTCCACCCCGAGAAGTCGGGGGACGCCGGCGCCCGGCTGCTGCGCAACTGGGTCGGCACCCTCTGACGCCTCCGCCGGTCACGCTCCACTGACGCACACCGACGCACACCGANNCACCGACGCACACCGACGCACACGATGCACACCGATGACGCAAAGGCAGCCATGAGCAGCACGCACCGCCTCGAACTCCTCCCCGCCGTCGACGTCCGTGACGGCCAGGCCGTCCGCCTCGTCCACGGCGAGTCCGGCTCCGAGACGTCCTACGGCGACCCGCTGGCCGCCGCCCTCACCTGGCAGCGGGCCGGCGCCGAGTGGCTGCACTTGGTTGACCTCGACGCGGCCTTCGGCACCGGCGACAACCGGGCCCGGATCGCCGATGTCGCCCGTTCGATGGACATCAAGGTCGAGCTGTCCGGCGGCATCCGCGACGACGACACCCTCGCCGCGGCCCTCGCCACCGGCTGCACCCGCGTCAACCTCGGCACCGCCGCCCTGGAGACCCCCGAGTGGGTCGCCAAGGTCATCGCCGAGCACGGCGACAAGATCGCCGTCGGCCTCGATGTGCGCGGCACCACCCTGCGGGGCCGCGGCTGGACCCGCGACGGCGGCGACCTCTACGAGACCCTCGCCCGGCTCGACGCCGAGGGCTGCGCCCGCTACGTCGTCACCGACATCGCCAAGGACGGCACCCTCCAGGGCCCCAACCTGCAGCTGCTCCGGGGCGTCTGCGCCGTCACCGACCGGCCGGTCGTGGCCTCCGGCGGGGTCTCCTCCCTTGACGATCTCCGGGCGATCGCCACCCTGGTACCGGAGGGTGTGGAGGGCGCCATCGTGGGCAAGGCCCTCTACGCCGAGGCGTTCACCCTGGAAGAAGCGCTCGAAGCCGTGTCTCACACGTCATGAGGGAGTAGCAGCCGATGACCGGAACCCCCGTACAGCGAGTGCAGCGAGTGCAGACCGACAGCCCCTGGGAGGAGTCGATCGGATTCGCGCGCGCTGTCGCGGCCGGGGACCGGGTCCTCGTCGCGGGCACCATGCCGCTCGTCGAGGGGAACCTCGTCGGTGAGGGCGACCCGTACGAACAGGCGCGCACGGCCATCCGTAACGCGCTGGGAGCCCTGGAGCAGTTCGGGCTGGGCCCCGAATCCGTCGTCCGCACCCGGATGTACCTCACCCACGCGCGCGACGTGGACGCGGTGGGCAGCGCCCACAAGGAGATCTTCGACGCCGTACGGCCGGCCGCGACCCTGCTCGTGGTATCCGGCTTCGTCGACTCCCGGGTCCTGGTCGAGGTCGAGCTCGAGGCATACCGAGGAAACCCGACCGCTGCGCCCGCAGCGGCAGCCGAATAGGAGCAGCACGCAATGACCCTGGCGATCCGAGTCATCCCCTGCCTGGACGTGGACGGCGGCCGGGTCGTCAAGGGCGTCAATTTTCGTAACCTGCGGGACGCGGGTGACCCCGTCGAGATGGCCAAGCTGTACGACGCCGAGGGCGCCGACGAGCTGACCTTCCTCGACATCACCGCCTCCTCCGGCGACCGCGAGACCACCTACGACGTGGTCCGGCGCACCGCCGAGCAGGTCTTCATCCCGCTCACCGTCGGCGGCGGCGTCCGGGCCCCGGAGGACGTCGACAAGCTGCTGCGGGCCGGCGCGGACAAGGTCGGCGTCAACACCGCCGCCATCGCCCGCCCCGAACTGATCCGCGAGATCTCCCAGCGCTTCGGCAGCCAGGTCCTCGTCCTCTCGGTCGACGCCCGCCGCTGCCCCGAGGGCACGGTCACGCCCTCCGGCTACGAGGTCACCACCCACGGCGGCCGGCGCGGCACCGGCATCGACGCCGTCGAGTGGGCGNNGACGCCGACGGCACCAAGGACGGCTACGACACCGCCATGATCGAGGCGGTGCGCGCCCGGGTGACCATCCCGGTCATCGCCTCCGGCGGCGCGGGCCGGCTGGACGACTTCGCCCCGGCCGTCTCCGCCGGCGCCGACGCCGTCCTCGCCGCCTCGGTCTTCCACTTCGGTGACCTGCGCATCGGCGAGGTCAAGGACACCCTTCGCGCGGCGGGGCACCCGGTCCGCTGAGCGCGGGTCCGTGGGCGGCGTGACGGCGGACGCGCGCCGCCGG
>DOWQ01000682.1 GCA_003519485.1 Streptomyces sp.
CGCCCGCCGCCGCAGAAAGGCCAGGGCCGTGGCGAACGCCTGGTACTCGGCCACCGCGCGGGCGGCCGACGGCCCGTGCGTGCGGCGGACGAGGGCGCGGGCCACGGACCGGGCCCGCATCGAGGACAGCGCGTACGGCTCGGCCGGTGACAGCCAGCCCGCGGCGACGTACGCCGGGAGCTGGATCCGTACGGCCTTCAGCTCGCGCGAGCGGGACAGGATGACGAGCGTGGTGAGCCCCGCGAACAGCGGCACCATGAACAGGCCGTAGACCGCGATGAAGCCGTAGCCGCCGAGGGTCGTGGAACCGTTCCAGACGGCGTGCAGCAGCATCGCCGTCAGCAGTCCCGCCGGTGGCAGCAGCAACCGCCGGGCGCGGGCGCGCGGCGCGGCGAGCGCGGCCAGTCCGAAGCCCACCCCGGTCAGCGCCGTGAACAGGGGATGGGCGAACGGCGACATCACGATCCGGGCGAAGAAGGTCTGTGCCGTGACCGAACCCAGGCCGGAGTGGCCGAGGGCCTGGTCCTCGCCGAAGGCGCTGCCGAGGAAGAGGATGTTCTCGGTGAATGCGAAGCCCGTCGCCGTTATCCCCGCTATCACCACCCCGTCGACGATGCCGTCGAAATCGCGGCGGCGGAAGACGAACAACAGCAGCAGGGCCGCGGCCTTCGCACTCTCCTCGACGACGGGGGCGACGACCGTGGCACCCCAGATGTCGGCCTCGCCGGGCGAGGAGATCTCCGCGCGGGTCAGGATCCACTGCACCGCGAAGCCGTTCGCGAGGATCGCCACGAGGGTGGCGGCGCAAGCGCCCCAGAGAAAGGCGAACAGCAGGTTCCGCCAGGGCTCCGGCTCCACCCGGTCCAGCCAGCAGAAGGCCGCGACCAGCAGCGGCACGGGCAGCACGGCCAAGCCGAGGCCGACGACGAAGCCCTCGGTGCCGGTCTGCCGGCGGACCAGCGCGAGAATCACCAGCCCGCAGAGCGCGAGCAGGACCATCAGGCCGCCGATGCGCAGCGCGCGGCTCTCCCAGAGCGCGCGGCGCGGTCGGTAGCGCCACTGGCCGCACGCGGGCACGGCGTCGAACCGGGGCTGCGGTTCGAACTCCGGGACCGGCGGCCGTTGCTGGGACCGGGGCGGGTGCATCCGCCGAGCCTAACGAGACATCGCCCCGCCGCGCAGGCGGCTCGGGCTCAGCGGCGCCGGAAGATCAGGTCCTTCACGACGTGCCCCTTGACCAGCCCGGCGCCCTCAAACTTCGTCAGCGGCCGGAAGTCGGGCCTCGAGGCGTAGCCGCCGTCGGCCCGGGTGTTCTCCAGCTCCGGGCTCGCGGTCAGCACCTCGAGCATCTGCTCGGCGTACGGCTCCCAGTCGGTGGCGCAGTGCACGGTCGCGCCCGGCCGCAGCCGGGTCACGGCCAGCTCGACGAACTCGGGCTGGATCAGCCGCCGCTTCTGGTGGCGCTGCTTGGGCCACGGGTCGGGGAAGAAGACCCGCAGGCCGGCCAGCGCGGCCGGAGCGATCATCTCGCGCAGCAGGATGATCGCGTCGCCGTTGGCGACCCGGACGTTGGTCAGCCCCTCCCGCTCGGCGAGCGCGAGCAGATTGCCGTGACCGGGGGTGTGCACATCGGCGGCGAGGATGCCGGTGCCGGGATCGTCGGCAGCCATCCGGGCCGTGGCCTCACCCATGCCGAAGCCGATCTCCAGGACGACGGGGCGGTCCTCGAACAGCTTCTCCAGATCGAGCTGGTACATGCCGTCGATGTCGAGGCCCCAGGTCGTCCACAGCCGGCGCAGCGCCTCACCCTGCCCGGCGGTCACCCGCCCCCGGCGCGGCCGGAAGCTCCGGATGCGCCGCTCGTGGTGCGACCCGGCCGGGTCGACGGCGGGGCCTTCCGGGAACTGCAGCCTGCGGCCACCGGTGGCGGGCACTGACGGGGAATCGTTGCTGGGCTCATACACAATGCCCCGATTCTACGGGGACCCGGTCCGGACCGGGACCGCACCCAGTGCCGCCAGCGCCCGGCGGGCGACCTCACGGCCGATCGGCAGCGAGGCGGTCGCCGCGGGGGAGGGGGCGTTCAGGACGTGGACCATCCGCGGTGACTGGGCGAACAGGAAGTCGTCCACCAGGCTTCCGTCCGGCAGGACGGCCTGCGCGCGGACACCGGCCGGCGCCGGTATCAGATCCGCCGGCCCGACCTCCGGCAGCAGCCGCCGGACAGCTGCCGTGAAGGCGCCCTTCGACAGCGAGCGCCGCAGCTCCCCGGTGCCGTACCGCCAGTGGCGGCGGGCCATCCGCCAGGAGCCGGGGAACGCCAGCGTCCCGGCCAGCTCGGCGGGGTGGAGGGTCCGCCAGTCGTATCCCTCCCGGGCCAGCGCGGGCACGGCGTTCGGGCCGATGTGCACGCCGCCGTCGATGCCCCGGGTCAGATGGACGCCGAGGAACGGGAAGGCCGGGTCCGGTACGGGGTAGACCAGCCCGCGCACCAGCCCGGCCCGGCCGGGCGCCAACTCGTAGTACTCCCCGCGGAACGGGACGATCCGCATACCGGGGTCGTCCCCCGCCAGCCGCGCCACCCGGTCGCTGTGCAGCCCGGCGCAGTTCACCAGGGCCCGGGCCCGCAGCACCTCGCCGTCGGCGGTGCGCACCGCGACGGACGAGGCCCGGCGGCCGATCGTCCGCACCTCGGCGCCGTACCGGATCCGTGCGCCCGTGCCCTCCGCCAGCCGGGCCAGCCGGCCGGCGACCGCCCCGAAGTCGCACACGCCGGTCGAGCCGACATGGATGGCGGCCAGGCCGCGCACGGCCGGCTCGTATTCCGCGATCTGGGCCGGACCCAGCTCCCGCACCGGGATGCCGTGCTCCCGGCCGCGCTGGACCAGGGCGTGCAGCCGCGGCAGCTCCTCCCGCTCGGTGGCGACGATCAGCTTGCCCGTCACCTCGCACGGCAGGCCCTGCTCGGCACAGAACCGCACCATCTCCGCCGCGCCCCGCACCGCGAACCGGGCCTTGAGGGAGCCGGGCGGGTAATAGATCCCGCTGTGGATCACCCCGCTGTTGCGCCCCGTCTGGTGCCTCGCGGGCCCGGGCTCCTTCTCCAGCACCACAACCCGGGTGCAGGGCGAGGCCTGGGTGATCGCATAGGCCGCCGACAGACCGACGATCCCGCCGCCGATCACCAGCACATCGCAGTCGTACGACACCGCCCCACCTCCCAGCTCCCGATGATGCCCCGGCCCACTGACAACGCTCGAAACCCGTACCCTCCCCCACGTGAATGCCCGGTTCCGCCCCGGCGCAAGCGGCCACCGAGCAGCGGGCCGCCCGAACAACCGAACGCGCCACACTCCGTGCGCGTATGGCGACGAGAAGTGACCGAATGTCGTCCGTGTGGGGCGCCGGGGTTCCCCGAGAAGCGGACGCGGGCCGGCGAATCGCGCGAGCCCCACGGGGCTTCGCCGAGCCGTGCAAGGACGGGGGCTGGGGCGCCGGGAGTGGGCGGGGTTCGGGCAGGCCGCTCCGGGCCGT
>DOWQ01000559.1 GCA_003519485.1 Streptomyces sp.
AGGCGGCGGGTGCCGCGGCGGCGCCGGCCGCGGTCGCGAGTGCGGCGGCCAGCACGGTGCGGCGCGGTGTGGGTCTGGTCATGCGGGACTCCCCCAGTCGGTGGGCCAAGCGGAGCTGCGGGTTCACGACGGTTGCACAACTATCCCGGTCAGGATGCCCGGCGGCCAGAGCTTTCGAGCGGATGACGGCATGATTATTGGTCGATACCACTGGTGTGGCGTAGCGGCCGCGGCGGCTCGGAGCCGCCCCCGTACGGTGGACCGGTGGACAATCCGGACCTCGCCTCGCTCGCCCGGCGGTTGCGCGCCCTGCCGCCGTCCTGCGGTCCCGTACGGCTGGTGGCGGTCGACGGCCACGCCGGGTCCGGGAAGAGCACCTTCGCCGACCGGCTCGCGGCGGCCCTCGGCGGCGCGCCGGTGCTGCGGCTCGACGATCTGGCCAGCCACGACGCGCTCTTCGACTGGACGGAACGGCTCACCGCGCAGGTCCTGACCCCGCTCGCCGACGGGCGCACCGCGCGCTATCAGGTCTACGACTGGCACCTGCGGCGCTTCACCGAGGAGCGGGAGCTGCCGCCCGCGCCGGTCGTGCTGATCGAAGGCGTCGGCGCCGGACGGCGGGCGCTGCGGCCACAACTCGCGCTGGTCCTGTGGCTGGACGTCCCGCGCCGGACGGCCTGGGATCGCGGCCGGCGGCGCGACGGCCCGGCGCTGTCGGCGTTCTGGGACGGCTGGGCGCGGTCGGAGCACGAACACTTCGCGGACGACCCTACGCGCCCCCATGCCGATCTGCTGGTACGGCAGGGGCCAGAGGGACTTGTGTGGTTCGAGAGACCTCCCGGGGCCGAATGAACCGCCCCGCCCTTCACCCTCTGTGACCGATCCCGCTCGATGCGCGGTCCAGCCCTGGTCGAGCCCTCGCGAGTCTCTCAACTCGGCTTGACCTCGTGGCCGTACAGGTCTTACGTTCTCAATATGCGGTCCTGAGGACCGCCCCACATCGCGAAGCCCCCGGTTGTTCCCCCGTGATCGGGGGCTTCGTTCTGCCCGCGAATAGGGCCATCGACCTCATTTCGGGCACGCTCGGCCGCCGGGTGATCACCGTAGGTCACCGTGCGCCCCCTCCCCGCCGCGCGGACCCCTCCCCGCCTCCGCGCCGTCCTCAGCTGCGCGCCACCCTTCGGCAGCCGGTGTTGTCGCAGGTACGATGCCTGACGGGAGTATGTGGCAACTCCCTTGCACGGCGCGGCGGTTCGAATGGCTGCGGCCCGGCGCCCGCCCGGCCGCCACCACGTGGCACGGTTTGTGGGGGACGCGATGGACTTCGGCACCCAGGACAGGGACGCCCCGGCCGAGCTCGCCTGGCTGCGCGCTGTCGACGCGTACACCATGGGCGCGTACGCCCAGGCCGAGGAGGAGTTCCGGGCCGCGGTCCGGATCGACCCCGGGATGGCCGACGGCTGGCTCGGACTGCACGCCCTGCGCGTCGACCCGACGACCGCGCTGCTGCGGATGCACCGCCACCGCGACCGCTTCGGCGAGCAGCGCGGCCGGCACCGGCGCAAGCTCAACTCCTGGTACTGGCTCGGCTGGTGGGTCCAGCCCGTCCTGGAGAGCCCGCGCGACCTGCTCCTCGCCCACGCCTCCCACTGGCTCGACGGCCGCCACGTGCCCGAGCTGGACCGGGCGCTGGCCGGCTGCCCGCCGGTCGACGCCGACCCGCAGGTGCGGTTCCTGCACGCCTGCCGCGCCTATCTCGTCAAGGACTGGGACCGGCTCGTACGGCACACCGAGCCGCTGCTGGAGGATCCGCTGCTCGGCATCGAGGCGGGCCTGTTCGGCGGCATGGCGCGGGTCCGGCTGGAGATGTACGGCCAGGCCGAACCGCTGCTGTCCGCCGCCCTGATGCGCTGCCGCAGCGAGCAGCCGCAGCGCAAGGAGCTCCGCTACTGGCTGGCCCGGTCCCGGGAGGGCACCGGCCGCAGCGCGGCGGCCCTCCCGCTCTACCGGGCCGTGCACCGCGTCGACCCCGCCTTCATGGACACCGCGGCCCGGCTCGCGGCGATAGCCGACGGCGACGGACTGGAGGCCGGTGATCTGGCCACGGTCTCCCTCGGGGGCGTCGGCGGCCAGGATCTGCTCGACGCCACGGCCGACCCGGAGCTGTTCTCCGGGGACGCGCCGGACAACGGCCGGGACCTGCCGCTCCCCGGGTACGCCCAGGACACCGGCCCCGGCCCGGACGGGCTGCTGCCGGGCACCGCGCCGGTGGACGCGGACGGCATCCGGGAGAAGGCCCTGCTCCCGGTCCACCCCGGGGCCGCGCCGCGGCTGCCGGACGGCCCGCCCGACTCCGTACTGCTGACGCAAGCCCTCGACGAGCTCGAACGGATGGTCGGGCTGGAGCCGGTGAAGCGGCAGGTCCGGGCGCTGTCGGCGCAGCTCCACATGGCGCGGCTGCGGGCCGGCGAGGGACTGCCCGTGCAGCCGCCCAAGCGGCACTTCGTGTTCTCCGGGCCGTCCGGCACGGGCAAGACCACGGTCGCCCGCATCCTCGGACGGGTGTTCAACGCGCTGGGGCTGCTGGGCGGGGACCACCTGGTCGAGGCGCAGCGCTCCGACCTGGTCGGCGAGTTCCTCGGCCAGACGGCCGTCAAGGCGAACGAGCTGATCGACTCCGCGCTCGGCGGCGTCCTCTTCGTGGACGAGGCGTACAGCCTCTCCAACGCCGGCTACAGCAAGGGCGACGCGTACGGCGACGAGGCGCTCCAGGTGCTGCTGAAGCGCGCGGAGGACAACCGGGACCGGCTCGTCGTCATCCTCGCCGGCTATCCGGAGGGCATGGACCGGCTGCTCGCCGCCAACCCCGGCCTCGGCTCCCGCTTCACGACACGCGTCGACTTCCCGAGCTACCGGCCGCTGGAACTGACCCGGATCGGCGAGGTACTGGCCGAGGAGAACGGCGACTGCTGGGACGAGGAGGCCATCGACGAGCTGCGCAGCATCAGCGGCCACGTGGTGGACCAGGGCTGGATCGACGAGCTCGGCAACGGCCGCTTCCTGCGCACCCTCTACGAGAAGAGCTGCGCCTACCGCGATCTGCGGCTCTCCGGCTACGCCGGCACGCCCGGCCGCGACGAGCTGGCGACCCTGCGGCTGCCGGACCTGATGCAGGCGTACGGCGAAGTGCTCTCCGGCCGGGGCCCGATGGACCCCGGGCCGCAGGCACCGCCGGGCTGACGGCGTACGGCGGAGGGCGTACGGCGGGGGCGTAGGCGTACGGCCGGAGGCGGCGGCCGTACGGCCCGGGCTTGGGCGCGAACTGCCGTACGGAACGGTCCGGGCCGGGACAGGCCGCGGCGGCGGCCGGACCCGGCGC
>DOWQ01000328.1:0-4892 GCA_003519485.1 Streptomyces sp.
GACGCCGCCGAACAATCATTAGCCGTGGTCCCCGGACACCTTGTGTGTCCGGGGACCACGGCATTTCTGCGTTGAGGACCCGTCCCGGGTCCTCCGCGCCCGCCGCCGGTGCCTACGGGTAAAGTCGGGGGTGTCGTCGATACGTTTCCCCAGGAGGCTCCCGGGTGGAGGTCCAGGAGACGCGGGTCCAGACGGACCGTGTCCTCACCGTCCCCAACATTCTCAGCATGGCTCGCCTGCTGGGCGTGCCGCTGTTCCTATGGCTGATCCTGCTCCCCGAGTTCGGCGGTCCCAAGGCCGACGGGTGGGCGCTGCTCGTCCTGGCGCTGAGCGGCGTCAGTGACTACCTCGACGGCAAGCTGGCCCGCCGGTGGAACCAGATCAGTCGGCTGGGACGCTTCCTCGATCCTGCCGCCGACCGCCTCTACATTCTTTCCACCATCATCGGCCTCACCTGTCGGGAAATCCTCCCGTGGTGGCTGACCGCGGCGTTGCTGACACGTGACCTGATCCTGCTGGTCATGGTGGGGGTACTCCGCCGGTACGGCTATCCGCCGCCGCAGGTCAGCTTCCTCGGGAAGGCGGCCACATTCAACCTCATGTATGCCTTCCCGCTGCTGCTGCTGAGTGACGCCACTGGCTGGCTGCCGGAACTCGCTGCTATTTTCGGATGGGCGTTCGCCGGTTGGGGTACAACACTGTACTGGTGGGCAGGAATCTTGTACGTGGTACAAGGCCGCCGACTCGTGAAGGCGGAAGCCACGGCCGACTGAGTTCGCCCCCGTGGTGGCCCCGGCTGCGCAGAGGGATTCCGTAGGCGCGACCGGTGAGCTACCGGGGGCGTGCCGGCCGGACTCGGCCGGCACGACCGTCGTCTCTGCAAGGAGGACGCTTCCGACATGAAGGCCGTCGTGATGGCCGGCGGCGAAGGCACACGCCTTCGCCCCATGACCTCGAGCATGCCCAAGCCGCTTCTGCCGGTGGTGAACCGGCCAATCATGGAGCATGTGCTGAGGCTGCTCAAGCGGCACGGGCTCAGCGAGACAGTCGTGACCGTGCAGTTCCTCGCCTCCCTCGTCAAGAATTACTTCGGCGACGGCGAGGAGTTGGGCATGGAGCTCACCTACGCCAATGAGGAGAAACCACTCGGCACCGCAGGCAGCGTGAAGAATGCCGAGGAGGCTCTGAAGAACGACACCTTCCTCGTCATCTCCGGCGACGCGCTCACCGATTTCGACCTCACCGAGCTCATCAATTTCCACAAGGAAAAGGGCGCGCTCGTCACCGTCTGTCTGACCCGCGTGCCGAATCCTCTCGAATTCGGCATCACCATCGTCGACGACGAGGGAAAGGTGGAGCGGTTCCTGGAGAAGCCCACCTGGGGACAGGTCTTCTCGGACACCGTCAACACCGGCATTTATGTAATGGAGCCCGAGGTCTTCAAATATGTCGAGGCGGATGTCCCCGTCGACTGGTCCGGTGATGTCTTCCCCCAGCTGATGAAGGAGGGCAAGCCGGTCTACGGCTATATCGCCGAGGGCTACTGGGAGGATGTCGGCACCCACGAGAGCTACGTCAAGGCCCAGGCCGACGTGCTCGAGGGCAAGGTCGAAGTGGACATCGACGGCTTCGAGATTTCGCCCGGCGTATGGGTCGCGGAAGGCGCGGAGGTGCACCCGGACGCCGTGCTGCGCGGACCGCTCTACATCGGCGACTACGCAAAGGTGGAGTCCGGCGTCGAACTGCGGGAACACACCGTCGTCGGCTCGAACGTCGTCGTGAAGACCGGTGCCTTCCTGCACAAGGCCGTCGTGCACGACAACGTCTACATCGGCCCGCAGAGCAATCTCCGCGGCTGCGTCATCGGCAAGAACACCGACATCATGCGCGCAGCCCGCATCGAGGACGGCGCCGTCATCGGTGACGAGTGCCTGGTCGGTGAAGAATCGATCATTCAGGGCAATGTGCGGGTCTACCCCTTCAAGACGATCGAGGCGGGTGCGTTCGTCAACACCTCGGTCATCTGGGAGTCCCGCGGGCAGGCCCATCTGTTCGGTGCCCGCGGCGTCAGCGGCATCCTCAACGTGGAGATCACTCCGGAGCTGGCGGTGCGGCTCGCCGGGGCCTACGCGACGACCTTGAAGAAGGGCTCGACGGTCACCACGGCGCGGGACCACTCACGAGGTGCCCGCGCGCTCAAGCGCGCCGTGATCTCGGCGCTCCAGGCCAGCGCCATCGACGTCCGCGACCTGGAGAACGTGCCGCTGCCGGTGGCCCGGCAGCAGACGGCCCGCGGCAGCGCCGGCGGCATCATGGTGCGCACTTCGCCCGGAGTCCCCGACTCGGTCGACATCATGTTCTTCGACGAGCGCGGTGCCGACCTCTCCCAGGCCCGGCAGCGCAAGCTGGACCGGGTGTACGCACGCCAGGAGTACCGGCGGGCCTTCCCCGGCGAGATCGGCGACCTGCGCTTCCCGTCGAGCGTCTTCGATTCGTACACCGGTTCGCTGCTGCGTGCGGTGGACACCACTGGTGTCGCCGAGGCCGGGCTGAAGATCGTGGTAGATGCCTCCAACGGCAGCGCCGGCCTCGTACTGCCCAGCCTGCTCGGGCGGCTCGGCGTCGACTTCCTGACCATCAACCCCGGGCTCGACGAGTCGCGGCCCACGGAGACGGTGGATGCCCGCCGCTCCGGGCTCGTGCGGCTCGGTGAGATCGTCGCCTCCGCCCGCGCCGCGTTCGGCGTGCGCTTCGACCCCGTGGGAGAGCGGCTGTCGCTCGTCGACGAGCGGGGGCGGATCATCGAGGACGACCGCGCGCTGCTCGTCATGCTCGACCTGGTGGCGGCTGAGCGCCGCAGCGGCCGGGTCGCGCTGCCGGTGACCACCACCAGGATCGCCGAACAGGTCGCGGCCTACCACGGCACGCAGGTGGAGTGGACGACCACTTCGCCGGACGACCTGACGAGGGTCGGCCGCGCGGACACCACCATCTTCGGCGGTGACGGCCGGGGAGGCTTCATCGTGCCGGAGTTCAGCAGCGTCTTCGACGCGGCGGCCGCCTTCGTACGGCTGACCGCCCTCGTCGCCCGGACGCAACTGACGCTGAGCGAGATCGACGCGCGCATCCCGCGCGCGCACGTGCAGCGCCGCGATCTGGCCACGCCGTGGGCGGTCAAGGGTCTGGTCATGCGGCATGTGGTGGAGGCGGCCGGCGACCGGTCCGTCGACACCACGGACGGGGTACGGGTGGTGGAGGCCGACGGCCGTTGGGTGATGGTCCTGCCGGACCCCGCCGAGGCGGTCACCCACCTCTGGGCGGAGGGCCCGGACGACGCCTCCGCGCAGGCGTTGCTGGACGAGTGGGCAGCTGTGGTCGACACCGCCGGTCACTGACGCCTCCGCCCGTACCGCCCGTTCCGCCGCCGGCCTCCGGCCGCGGGGCGCCGCACCGGTGATCCGGCACGGCGCCCCGCGTCGCCGTACCGGTGGGGTCGTTCGGCGGCGTGGGTCCCGACGTGCGACGATGTGCGGCATGTCGCAGCAGTCCCCCGATCGGAGCACGGCTCGGAGCGCAACACCGCCCCGCCCGCGCCCCGATGCCTCCATGTCGCTGCTGACCAATGTGATGGAACACAGCCTGGACGACGGTTACGCGCAGGCGGCCGACCGGCGCGCGGCCGAGGGCACCGCCGGCCTGCCGAAGACACTCCGCGCGAAACTCGGTCTCGCCGCCGGCCTGGTGCTCGCCGCGGCCATCGTGACGATCGGTGCCGCACAGGCCCGCGTCGAGGCGCCGGCCATCGCCAAGGAGCGCGAGGAGCTGACCTTCCGGATCGATGCCGAGACGGGGTTGGCGGACCGTCTGGAGAAGGACGTCGACCGTCTCCGGGACGACGTCGGCGCGCGACAGCGGGAGGCGCTGGAGAAGCACGGCGGTGACAAGGGACGGCTCACCGCGCTGCTGGCGGGAGCGACCGAGGTGACCGGGCCGGGCGTGAAACTGGTCGTGGACGACGCGGAGGAAGCCGATGCGAGCGGCGACGGACCGCGCGACAGCAGCGACTTCTCCGACACCGGACGGGTCCGGGACCGCGACATGCAGCGGGTCGTCAACGGCCTGTGGCAGTCGGGGGCCGAGGCGATCTCCATCAACGGCCAGCGGCTCACCGCCGTATCGGCGATCCGGGCGGCCGGTGACGCCATACTGGTCGACAACAAGCCGCTGGCGCCGCCGTACACGGTCCTCGCGGTGGGGGACGGCCAGCGGCTGAGCAGCGCCTTCCGGAGCAGTGCCGACGGGCAGTACCTGGAGGTGCTCAAGGAGAGCTACGGCGTCGGCGTGAGCATTTCGGTGCAGGAGGAGATGAACCTCCCCGCCGCGCCGAGCCTGATCGTACGTACCGCAGAACCGAAGGGCGGTGGCACCGAGAAGGGCGCCACCGACACAGGGAAGGGCACATCGTGATCGCCGTACTGGGCCTCGTTGTGGGAGTCGTGGTCGGGCTGCTTGTCCGGCCCGAGGTGCCCGCGGTGGTCGAACCGTACTTGCCCATCGCCGTCGTGGCCGCGCTGGACGCGGTGTTCGGTGGCCTGCGGGCCATGCTGGACGGGATCTTCGACGACAAGGTGTTCGTCGTGTCCTTCCTGTCGAACGTGGTGGTGGCGGCGTTGATCGTCTTCCTCGGTGACAAGCTCGGCGTCGGCGCGCAACTCTCCACGGGTGTGGTCGTGGTGCTCGGTATCCGGATCTTCTCCAACGCTGCCGCGATCCGCCGGCACGTGTTCCGGGCGTGAGAGCGATGAACCACGAGGACAAGCCAGGGAACGAGGGCACCGGCGCGGTTCCGGCACGAGAGCCGGAGAAGCGGGTGCCCGAGCACGAGCCGCAGA
>DOWQ01000328.1:4904-5071 GCA_003519485.1 Streptomyces sp.
GAGCCCGAGCCCGAGCCTGAGCCGGATCCCGAGCCGGACCACAAGCCCGAGCCCGAGCCGGAGAAGCCGTCCGGGAGCCGGCCGCTGCCCGACGAGGTCCCCGCCGCCTCGGGCCCGCGCGCCGGTGCGCACCGCCCTGCCGCGCACCGTCCGGAACCGGACGGCCC
>DOWQ01000331.1 GCA_003519485.1 Streptomyces sp.
CCGGCGCGGGTGCCGCCCGTTCGACCGGTTCCGGGCCGTCAGGAGCGGGGGCGCCGCGGTGGACGCCGTCGTCGGGCGCGGACCGGGGCGGGGGTATCCGCGGGCCCGGCCGGCCGCGCGGAGCGTCCGGGTCGGAGGGGCCGGAGGGATCGGAGGGATCGGACGGGCCGGAGGGTGCGTTCACAGGCTTCTCCCGTGACCGGGAGGCGATCCGGCGTCATGGGCGCGGTTGTTGGCGTTGTTGGCGGAGGAGAGCAGCTGGAGCCCGAGCCGCAGCCGCCGACGGGCCTCGTCCTCGGTCACGCCGAGGTCCACCGCGGCCTGGCGGTAGTCGCGGCGCTTGAAGTACGCGAGTTCGAGTGCGGCGCGCAGCGGGGCGGGCATGGAAGTGACGATGTAGTCGGCGCGGGCGGCCACGGAGGCCGCGCGCACCTTCTCCTCGACCTGGTCGGGGGTGGTGTCGCCGTCCGCCCGCAGCAACTCGGCCTCGGCGACGCGCAGCCGGTGCACGGACTGCCGGTGGGCGAGCGCGGCGATCCAGGAGCGGAGCGGGCCCTGCTTGGGATCGTAGGCGTCGGGGTGTTCCCAGATGTAGCCGAACACGTCGCGGGTGACCCGGTCGGCCGCCTTCTCGTCGCCGAGTACGCGCTGGGCGAGGCCGTGGACGAGCGAGGCGAACCGGTCGTACAGCTCACCGAGCGCGGCGGCCTCGCCACGCGCCAGGCGCTGTTGCATCTTCCGGTCCCACCGGGGTGGTGCGTCGTTCGCCATACGGCCCCCATCCGCGCCGTGTCGTACCGTGGTTCTGGCTTTGCGGTTCCCGCGCGTGTCCGCGCGTGTGCTCCGCGTTGTGTCACGTGGTTCCCGCGAACCCTCGCCGTTTTCCCCCCGACGAATGTAGTAGGCAGGCGCAAGTACGCACGCCCCTTTGCGGCATTGTGCGCCCCTTGACGCCGGAGGATGGTATAGATCTCGTCACTTTGACCGGATCCACTGGCCGCAGGGCCGGGATCTGTGCATAGAGTCACCCGTAGGAGGCGCAAGGTGACCGGTGTTTCGGGGAACACGGGCCGGGCAGCCAACGCAGGAAGGACTGCTTCCGGATCCGGGTAGTGAAGGGACTTCGAACGCGTGACGTTGCAAGTGATGGAGGGCAAGCAGGGGGAGTGGGCCGTACTGCGGGTCTCCGGTGAGATGGATCTGGTGACCTCGCCCGCGGTGCGGCAGCGGGTGCACGACGTGGTGGCCGACGGCCGCCGCAGTCTGGTGCTCGACCTCTCGGAGGTCCTCTTCTGCGACTCCAGCGGCGTCGGTGTCCTCATCGCGGCCCGCCGGTTGATGCGTTCGTGCCAGGGGCAGCTGCGGCTGATCCTGCCCGCGCGCGGCGCTGAGGACGGCTCCCACGTCAACCGGGTGCTGGCGGCGCTCGGTGTTCGCCGGCTCTTCGAGGTGTACCCGGATGTGGCCGCCGCGCTGGACGAGACGGCGCGTCCGCTGTCGGCGTGACGGGCCCCGCGCGCGTCCACGCGCCGGTGCGCGTCCGTCGGACACCTCCGTGAACTGTGCCTTTACGACGGACGTACGTAGCATCTGTAGTTCCGTTCCCGTTACGACGCAGACGAGGTCACCGTGGACAGCCCCGAGTACGAGCGCAAGATCTCTTCCCGTTTCGCCACCTTCGACCAGGATGGCAACGGATACATCTCCCGCGAGGACTTCCACACCGCCGCCGCCGTCCTGCGCGAGTTCGGCGCCGCCGCCAGGTCCACCCGCGGACAGGCCCTGCACCACGGTGCCGAGGCGTTCTGGCAGGGCATGGCGGGCATGGCGGACCACGACGGCGACCAGCGCATCACCCGCGGGGAGTTCGTCCACAGCGCGGTGAAGCGGCTGCGGGACAACCCGCAGGGTTTCGCCGAGATCGCCCGGCCCTTCCTGCACGCGGTCATCGGCATCGCCGGCTCGGGTTCCGGCCGCGGTGCGGATGCCGGTTCCGCTTCGGGTTCGGACGCCGGTCCGGGCGACAGCGTGACCACCGCGCAGGCGGAGCGCGTGCTGCGGGTGCTGGGCGTCGCCGCCGACGCCTGCGGGACGGTCGCCGCGGCACTGGACTCCGACGGTGACGGCCGGATCTCCGAGGAGGAGATTTTGGCCGCGTTCGCCGCGTACTACACCACGCCCGAGCCGGAGTGAGAACCGCCCGCGTCCGTACTTGTTGAACCTGCCAGGTCATCACGCACTGTGCACGGGAAGCCGGGCTCCGCGCGGGCTCGTCACCGTGGGGAGTCGTCCACGCCTTCCGGTACGCTCCGTGGGGTGCGAGTGGTATCGAGGCGCAGCCTTCCCCGCGTGGCCCGTGCGGCGACCGCGGGAAGGCGGATGCGCGCCGGGCGGGGCCCGGAAAAGGCCCTGTGTTCGACTCCCCGCAGCGCGCGTCGCACAGTATGCAGTACGCGTACTCCTTTGCGCCGGAATATGCCCGAAGCGCTTGTTGGGGTGACTGTACGTCAACCATGCTGTTCTCCGTCGGGGTCACTATGCGTGATCATCAGGAGACGCGAGGCGATGTGTCCGCCGGTTCGGATGGTGTGAGCGGTGCAGGTGCTTCAGGTTCAGCTGGAGGTACGACCCGATCCGGCGGAGGTGGGGCGGGCCCGGAGATGGGCGCGCTCGCGGCTCGCCGGGTCCGGAATAGGGGCCGACGAGGCGCTGGCGGAGGTCCTGCTGCTGCTGATCTCCGAACTCGTCACCAATGCCGTGGTGCACACCGGCTGCCCGGCCGTGCTGAGCCTGCGGCTGCCGGAGACCGGGGCGCCGGGCGCGGACGGCGCCGGGCCGGCGGGCGGGCCCGAGACGGTGCGGGTCGAGGTCGCCGACGGCAGCACGCGGCCGCCCCGCAGGCGGTATGCCGACGGCAGCGAGTCCGGCGGGCGGGGCCTGGAGTTGGTGGACGGGCTCGCGGACCGGTGGGGCTGGCGGCCGGAGGGCGCCGGGAAGAGCATCTGGTGCGAGGTGGACTGCGTGGAGCCGGTGCGCGCGGTGGTCCAGGAACGCGAATGCGCGGCAACAAACCCGGCATAACGGGCAAAGACCGGCCCAGTTGTTGACGTTTTGTATTCAACTGATCACCCTTGGCCTGAACGATTCGCGGCGAGGGGACGCCGAGGAGCCCCGGAGACGGTGCCGCCTCGACGAGTGCGGGTCGTCAATCCGGTGCGAGCGCCCAGTGCCCGAGCGCCGGAGCCGGGTGGCGGTCCGCCGTGCCTTTCCCGGGGTGCGCAGGGGCGCACCGCCGCCCGGCTGAGCCGGACCGTGCCGGAAATCCTGAGCGGGTCAGGTCCGGGCCGTGGCGCGCGCGATCTTCTTGGCGATCCGGCCCGCGTCGAGGGCGAGTTCCCGGAGCATCCCGCTGATCGGGTTCGTGAAGCCGGTGAAGTGCAGCCCGGGTGCGCCGGCCGCCGTACGCGACCCGTGCACGCGCGGCCGGCCCCGGCCGTCGAGCACGTCCAGATGGCCGACCAGCCCTTCGAGGCCGCGGCGGTAGCCGGTGGCCGCTATCACCGCGTCGGGGGAGACGCAGGTGCCGTCCGAGAGCGTCACCTTGTCGTGGTCGAAGGACTCCACGGCCGCCACCGGCTCCACGGCCCCTGAGCGCACCGCGTCGACCAGACCGACGTCCTGCACCGGAATCGCACCCTCCAGGACGCGCGAGTACAGCCCCGTCGCGGGGCGCGGCAGCCCCTGCTCGGTGAGGTCCGGCAGCGACAGCCGTGCCACCACCCCGGCGGCGCGGTCCACCGCGACGCGCGGCAGCCGGCGGCAGAGGATGCCGGTGCGCTGCGCGGCCCAGCCCGCCGTGGTGCGCCGCACGATGTGGGGCGGTGTGCGGACCGCGAGCCGTACTCGCGAGGCGCCGCCCTCGGCGAGGTCGAGGGCTATGTCGGCGCCCGTGTTGCCGCTGCCGACGACCAGCACGTCCCGGCCCGCGTACGGCCCGGCGTTGCGGTAGTGCCGGGCGTGCAGCAGCTCGCCGGTGAAGGCCTCCCGGCCGTCCCAGTCCGGCAGGTACGGGGTGTGGTTGTGGCCGGTGGCGACGACCACCGCCGCCGCGGCCAGCTCCCGTCCGCCGGAGGCGTGCAACAGCCAGCCGGCGTCCGTCCGTTCGACGCGGGACACCTCGACCCCGGTGACGATCTCCAACCGGTGGTGCTCCGCGTACCGTTCGAGATAGCCGACCAGCGCGTCCCGGCCGAGCCAGCGCCCGTGCGAGCGCGGTATCGGGAGACGGGGCAAAGCGGAGAGGCGCCGGGTGGTGTGCAGTTCGAGGCGGTCGTAGTGGCCGCGCCAGGAAGCGGCGACCGCGTCGGACTTCTCCAGTACCACGGCTCGAATCCCGCGTGCGCCCAGGGCGGCCGCCGTGGCGAGCCCGCCCGGGCCGCCGCCTATGACGTACACGGGGGGAGTGGCGTTATCCGGCATGAGCATGAGACTAGTCGGGACATTGACGCGCGTCGGTCAATAGAGCGGACAATCCGGTTTTCATCAGGTTGCGGAACGATCACAGCTCGGCGCGCCTGGGGCGCCTGCGCTGCCCGCCCGCCGCCCGCCGCAGCGCTGACAGGAGGGGTACGAGGACGGGCGCGGGGCGGCGTACGGAGGCGGGTCGAGGGCCGGGCGGATCGGGCGGTCCGGGTCGGTCCGGGACTGGTCGGTGCGGGACGGCTCGGTGCGGACCGGATCGGCGCGGGGCCCGTAGGGGCCGGGCAGGACCCGGGCACGGTGCCGCCCGGGCGGCCGAGGCAGGCAGGGAGTGTCCGCCTCGGCTACTTCGCCGGCTTCTTGCCGGTGATGCCCAGGTGGACCAGAGTGGCCAGGCTCGGCTTCAACTCCGCCTGCTTGACGCCCCAGCTCTGGAAGCCCTTCTGGTGCGAGGCGGCCGCGGCCAGCATCACGACCAGCGAACCGGCCATGGCCGCCGCGTTGGTGTCCTTGTCGACCCGGCCCTTGGCCTGAAGGTCCTTGACGGACTCGGTCAGGGAGCTGGTGACCGAGTTGAGGATTTTCATCCGGATCTTGTAGAACCGTTTGTCGCCCTCGGCCGCGCCGAGGTCCACGACCCGCAGGATCGCGTCGTTGCTGCGCCAGAAGGAGAGGAAGCCGTCGACGAGTTGTTCCGCCGTCTCCCGGCCGGCCCTTCCGGCCCAGGAGCGGCCCGCGACGAGTTCGGTCAGGCCCGTGCCCTCCTTGGCCATATCGTCGGCGAGCTCCAGGACGGCGCCTTCGACGTCCGGGAAGTACTGGTAGAAGGTCGCGGGGGAGGTCCCCGCCCGGCGGGCGACATCGATGACTTTGACGTCCCGGTACGGAGACGAACTGAGCATCTCGCTGAGGCAGTCGAGGAGCTTCTGGCGCGTCGCCTGTCCACGGCGTCCGGCCACCCGCCCGTCGACGGTGCGAACTTGTCCTGTCATGTCGTCAGCTTACCGACGGGTGATCGGAGCGCGATTCGGCCGCGTGCAAACGGGGGGCGCCTCCCGTCGCCCCCGGCATCCGGCCTGACCAGGGGTTTCGTAGAAGTGGAGGGTGCTACTCCATTTCAGTGAATCCCATTATAAACAGGCTGTGGAAAACTTCTGTGACGGCGGTCGGGCAGTGGCCGGCGGGAACTGGGCGAGGGCCCGGGCAGCGTTCCGGCGGTTCCCCGCGCCGCCTTCCGTACGGTCTCCGCGGTCCGCGCATGCCGGTACGCGGGCAGCCCTGCCGCCACACCCCGACCGGTGTCAAACCGGAGGCAGTTGTTCCGCGCGCATGGGTCGTCGCCCGCCGATAGCCTGGCGTTACCGGCAAAGAGAGAACAACCCGGCATCTGGAAGAAAGGTGACAAGCAGCGCATTCGACGTAGGTGTGCTCTCCGCTCACCCCGACATCGGAAGGATCTGGCGACATGGCCGTATTCGCGGAGGGCGTGCCCTGCTGGGCGGACGTGATGCTTCCGGACGTCGCGGCGGGCAAGCGGTTCTACGGCGAACTCTTCGGCTGGACGTTCGAGACCGGCGACGAGCGGTACGGCTTCCGCACCGAGGCGTTCCTCGACGGCAGCCGGGTCGCCGCGCTCGTGCCCAAGTCCGACGGCCGAATGCCCACGGCCTGGGGTGTCCACCTGGCCACCCCCGACGCCACCGCCACCGCCGGCCGGGTCCGGGAGGCCGGCGGGCAGCTGATCACGGCTCCGACGGCCATCGGCGACCACGGCGTGCTGGCCCAGGCGGCCGACCCCGGCGGCGCAGTGTTCGGCCTGTGGCAGAGCGGCACGCACGGCGGCTTCGACGTGCGCGGCAGGCCCGGCTCGTACGCGTGGACCGAGGTGTACACGCGCGACAAGAGCGCGGTGGACCCCTTCTACCGGCAGGTCTTCGGCTACGGCATCACGGAGATCGACGCCGGTGAGGACTTCGACTTCGCCGTCTGGTCGCCCGCCGGGAGTCCGCCCGGCGAGGAGACGGCCATCGGCGGCCGGTGTGTCCTCGACGACCGCTTCCCGGCGGAGATGCCGGCCCACTTCCTCGTCTACTTCGCGGTCGCCGACTGTGACGAGTCGCTACGGACCGTGACCCGGCTCGGCGGCCGCTCCACGGCCCCGCCGACGGACACGCCGTACGGTCGTTTCACGATCGTTGTCGACGACCAGGGCGCGAGTTTCGCCGTCATCGCTTTCCCCGAACCGGTGTCCGATGCGGCCGGTACGGCGCCGGCCGGCTGACCCGGCGAATCTCCTCGCGACCCGGCAGTAACCACCTGACCTGTGCGTACAGTGGTCCTCCGGGCTGCCCCGCAGCCCTCACCACAGGGCGGGCGACGCCGCGAGCGGAGTGGTGGAGCGCAGTGTTCCAAAACATGACACCCCGAGTCGGCCCCCGGTTCGCAACCTCCGTCTCTGCCAGGAACAATCAGGTTGCGTGTCCCGGGGCTGTTCCCGGTGAGACGCTGCACGGGGCTGGATGACTTCGGGCCCCTACGGGGAGGTGGCAGGCAAGTGGCGGAGCAGCTGACGCAGCACGATCCGAGACGCATCGGTCCGTTCGAGGTGCTCGGCCGGCTCGGTGCCGGTGGCATGGGGCTGGTCTATCTCGCCCGCTCGGCGTCCGGCCGGCGGGTCGCGATCAAGACGGTCCGCACGGAGCTCGCCGAGGACCAGCTGTTCCGGGTGCGCTTCACCCGCGAGGTGGAGGCGGCCCGCGCGGTCAGCGGCTTCTACACCGCCGCGGTGGTGGACGCCGATCCGGCCGCCCCCATCCCCTGGCTCGCCACCGCCTATGTGCCGGCGCCCTCCCTGGAGGAGATCGTCAACGAGTGCGGCCCGCTGCCCACCCAGGCGGTGCGCTGGCTGGCCGCAGGCGTCGCCGAGGCCCTGCAGTCCATCCACGGCGCGGGGCTCGTCCACCGGGACCTGAAGCCGTCCAACGTCCTCGTCGTCGAGGACGGGCCGCGGGTGATCGACTTCGGCATCGCGTCCGGCGTCTCCAACACCCGGCTGACCATGACCAACGTCGCCGTCGGCACCCCTGCCTACATGTCGCCGGAGCAGGCGCGGGACTCCCGCAGCGTCACGGGCGCGAGCGACATCTTCTCGCTCGGCTCGATGCTCGTCTTCGCGGCCACCGGCCACGCGCCGTTCCACGGCGCCAACCCCGTCGAGACCGTCTTCATGTTGCTGCGCGAGGGCCCCGACCTGACCGGGCTGCCGGACGACCTCCGGCCGCTGATCGACTCCTGTATGAAGATGGAGATCGACCAGCGGCCCAGCCCGGCGGATCTCCAGTCGCAGCTCGCCCCGCACCTGTTCTCCTCCGGCGGGGACGACAGCGGCACGGCCTCCGCCTGGCTGCCGGGCGGCGCGGTCTCCCTCATAGAGCGGCGGCGGGCCGGCCAGCGCTCGGCCGGAGCCGCCCCGGCGCCCGCGCCCGC